>JBCCSR010000737.1:0-3698 GCA_039199865.1 Bacteroidota bacterium | reverse complement strand
TTGGCTCCTTGATGCTAAAAAAGCGACTCAAAATATTGGTGGTACGGTTTAGCTCAATAGGGGATATGGTATTGACCACTCCAATTGTTCGCGCTTTGAAAGAACAACGACAAGCAGAGGTACACTATTTGTGTAAAACCCGGTTTCGCGAAATTTTGCAGGCCAATCCTTATCTTGACCGTATTTATGGCATCGAAAAAAACATTGGAGAGGTATTACCAGAGTTGCGTTTGGAGCAATATGATTACCTGGTGGATTTACACAAAAATTGGAGGAGTTTGCATTTGCGCCTGGCTTTGCGTTGTCCTTATCTCTCCTTTGATAAAATCAATGTAGCCAAATGGTTGATGGTTCGTTTGAAGTGGAACCGTTTGCCTCCGGTCCACTTGGTGGATCGCTACTGGACTGCTTTACAACCATTGGGCATTCAAAACGATGGGCGGGGCTTGGACTATTTTATTGCAAGTCAAGATCGAATTGGGAATGAAGAGTTGGTTAAGTGGTTTGCCCAGATTGATCGTGCTCCCTCCCCTTATGTGGCTTTTGCGATTGGTGCCGCCCATGCTACCAAGCAATTGCCTGCTGATTTGATTGCAAAAATATGCAGTCAAATGACGGCTCCGATTGTATTATTGGGGGGGAAAAGAGAAGAAGCACTTGGAGCAGCCATTAGAGCACAATGGAAAGATCGAGTCATCAATACCTGTGGCCAGTTGACTTTGGGGCAATCTGCTGCTTTTATTGAAAAAGCCACTAAAGTCATCAGTCCAGATACGGGAATGATGCATATTGCTGCTGCCCTGGGCAAAGAAATTATCGTTGTTTGGGGCAACACCATTCCCGACTTTGGGATGTATCCCTATTTGCCTGTTCAGGGCCCCCAATATCATAGTTTTGAAATCAAGAACTTATCCTGCCGTCCGTGTTCAAAAATTGGCTTTACCAGCTGTCCCAAGGGCCATTTCCACTGTATGAATCGGCAAGATGCTAGGGCCATTGCGCATCGAGCAAAGATTTCGGTGGATATTTCTGATGAACTAAAGTAACTCTAAGTGCTGCTTTCTCGTATGGACTTACCGGAGCAATTCTCATTCTTTGAAGAGAGTCGTTTGGCTACTCTAAAGTTTGGGAGAGACGATCAGGCTGTTCTCTCAGCAAAAATTCCACATTGGGAAAGGAAGAAATATCATTGGAGTTGGTTTGATTGGCCAGATAGGAATGAAGGGGGAACAGAGGGCAGAAGTTTTTCTATATTTTGCCACAGACCAATTTTAGACAGGTGAAAAAGAAGTAGAATTGAGATGATTTTTTGATATTTGTCGGATATCAGTAATTTTAACGAAATTTTCTGGGCAAGAATGTTTATTGCTTATCCTTAGCCCTCGACTTTAACAGATAATTTAAATAAAAATCCTATATTTCGATCTTATTTCATAATCGATAAAGGTTCATTTATTAAAAACCGAATTCATGAGATTGATTAGATATACACTACTCGTATTGTTAATAGGTCTATTCAGTGGACTACAGGCCCAGGACATTCACTGGTCTTTATACCAAATGTCTCCGCTGACCCTCAACCCTGCGCTCACTGGAGCCTATGAAGGGACGGCCCGAATTGGTGGGATTTACCGCGATCAGGCCAGGAGTATTACGTCCAATGCCTTTTCTACTCCTTCTATTTATGGAGATGCACCTTTGCTAAACGTTGGGAAGACCGATTGGGTTGGGGTTGGAGGACTATTGTTCAGCGATCAGGCAGGAGAGGGGCAATTGCAAAATACAGCCGCTCTGGCTTCTATTGCTTACCATAAATCTTTAGACAAAAAACGGAATACTGTACTCTCTTTCGGTTTGCAAGGAGGAATTGTGCAACGTCGAATTGATCTCAATGGAACAAGTACAGAAAATCCCGATGGTGGATTTACCAATACAGGTTTGTGGTTTGGAGATGAGGTTGAACAAAGTTTGCGAAACAATCAACCACGGATGCAAACATCCATGAGTCGACAAAATGGCTTTGTAGACAATGTGAGTTATTTCGACCTCAACGCTGGTGTCTTATTGACCACCAAATTGAATAAGCAAACAGATATCAACATTGGCGCTTCCCTCTACCATATCCTCAAACCCAAATATGGTTTTTTCAAGGGAAATGAGAACCCTTCGGGCATTCAAGATCCCGATAGCCTTACTGTCCGCTTGCCTATGCGCTTTCAACTGCATGGTCAATTCAACTTTGCGATGAACAAAAAGTGGACTTTATCTCCGGGCTTTTTGTACAATCGCATCAGTTCTGCCAGTGAATTACAGGTACAGGCACTTTTAGGATACACCATCAACCCTCAAAAGGAAACGACTTTAAGATTTGGTCCTGGATATCGTCTTGGCGATGCATTCGAAGTACTCCTGGGAGTAGATATGAAAAATCTTAGAGTAATGGCAAGTTATGACGTTACCCTATCTTCTCTTTCTGATCTGAATAGTTCGGTTGGAGGTTTCGAGATTGCGGCTTACTACATTATCAAAATCTTTAAAGAACCGGTGGTCAAGCCCGTTATCTTCTGTCCAAGATTCTAGCGATTCGTTGCATAATATCTTTGCGATCTGACGTTTTATAGTAGAACAAATTTTCATTCAAAATACTCAAAATCTATTCTGATGATGAGACCTATCATAAGCCTTTGCCTCATTTTGTTGACTGCTCTAGCGCTACAAGCTCAACCCCTGAGAGGCAAAACCACTCCAGAAAAACGCATCAAAGTAGCGGACGAACAAGTGGTCCTCAACAATACTTACAAGGCAGTAGAGCTATACGAAGAGGCCTACAAAGAGGAGAGAGATTTGGATTTAGCGTATAAAATTGCTCAATTACATCTCCTTCAGCGCGACTATGTCAAGGCAGAAAGATGGTACAAAAGAGTGGTTGAACGTCGCTCCCGAAAAAAGCCCAATCCTTATCTTCCCGAGGCGAGACTAATCTACGGTCGAGTCATGAAGATGACCGGAAACTATCCCGATGCTAAAGAACAATTGCGTCTTTACATCAGTGAATCTGAGAATGTTGACGGCATTGCAGTGGCCAAGGCTGAATTGAAGGGGGCAGAAATGGCGCAAGGGATGGAAACGAGTATGGAGGTGACGATCGAAAATGGAGGAAAAAAGTTGAACTCTAAATCTTCGGAATATTCTCCCGTATTGGCGGGCAGTGATGTGATGTATTTTGCTTCCATGCGAAATGAGAAAGTATTAGAACTCGGAGCCAAAGGTGCCAAAGAGGGAGATGACTATCATTCTAAAATTTATACTGCTCAAAAAGGAGAGAAAGGTTGGGGAGAACCCACCGAAGCGGGAGGAATCAATATCAATCGCGAAGGATTTCACTCTGGAAATTTGGCTTTGACCAAAGATGGAAGAGGAATGTATTTCACCCGAGCGGAGTTGGATGGAAATAAATTGGCTTCCAGCCAATTGTATTACAGCGAACTTGGTGGTGATGGCTGGTCGCCAGCCAAAGCGGTAGAAGGGGTCAATGGCGATTACATCGTCAAGCAGCCTGCAGTTGGTGAATTATTTGGTGAACAAGTCTTATTTTTTATCTCTAATATGGATGGAGGCTACGGTGGTTTTGATATTTATTATTCTACTAAAAGGGGAGATGTTTTCGCTCCACCAGTCAATCTGGGGGAGGTCATCAA
>JBCCSR010000736.1:0-3705 GCA_039199865.1 Bacteroidota bacterium | reverse complement strand
GCTTCACATCGATGGCATACACCGCACCATTAAAATGAGCTGACACTTCTGGCATAATTGTATGTCCTACAACCACGTGCTCAGCATTGTATTGCGCCAACACCGATCGTACGCCACTTTCGTCTAGATCACCATTGAAATAGCCTCTGTACCACATGGGGCCAGTTTTGGCAAAAACGATGGTATTTTTTCCTCCTTTCTCACGGAGTTCTACCTCTTTCATCGTTCTTCCCATGTGTGCTCTCGCAATGGCATTGATTCGTTTGAGTGGCAAACCACTTGCTGCCAATTGAGGACTTAAACCTCCATGAACGAAAATGGTGTTGCCAATTTTTTCAACAATATTTCTAGTCCGCAACCATCTACCGAGTTCGGTACTGGTACCATACAATTCCTTACAATGCATTTTTAAACTTCTGGCAACTGCCTTGTATTTATCATCTACATAACGAATGTCGCCACGCATATTCATTTCTTCGTGATTGCCGATAATGAAATGAACTTGTCCTCCTTGCTCAATTGCTTCTTGTTCTAATTTGTAAATGAGCCAGAGACAGGCCGTGACGTGATCGCCGCGATCAAAGAAATCACCGACCAATACCAAATGCCCTTGTCCATAAATCCAATTGAATTGATAATCGATGACCCCGTTTCCACGAAGACTAGCAACAAAGGCATCGAAGTTTCCTTCGATGTCCGAGATGGCAAAAATCTTTTCGGGTTGTGCATAAACAGATCGAGGAGCCTTGATGCTTTTCCGCAATGGAAAACTGAAGGCTACATTTCCTTCGGGATCCAACTTACAATCGAGCATCACATCTTCAGTTACCGCAAACTCTTGTTCTTCCATTTTGCAGTTAGTGCCATCGATCAAAAAATTCTTGACCAGGATTTTGTCTTGTTGATAAAAAACATGTGGACCATCAGTCAGCGCAGGGTGATTATCAGTGGGTGTGCCGTTGGCCCAAGAAGCCATTGGCGTCCACAACAAAAGAAGGATGGGCGTAAGAAAACTGGGAATATGCGGCTTTACGAATTTCATCAATCAGAATTTCATTACTTAACGTATCAAAATTATAAGATGGTATCCAATTTTCAAATAAACAAGCTAAAAAATGGACAGTTTTCCACCTTATGGGTTTTATTAGGATGAATTGGTGTAAAGACGGCTATAATCAATCAATTTGTTTCTTGTAAGACTATGGAAGTCTCCTTTTGTTACACCAAAACTATACCCGCTTTGTCAGATTTAACGGAATTTAGGGCTTTTTAAGAGAATTTAAGATTTCTCCATTGCTGTAAGGCCCTAACCATCGTCGTTTCTCTACGCTCACCGAATGCGGTAAGTCAGGGTTAAAATTGTAGCCCAGCAATCGGAGGCAGAGTCTCCAACTCACATTAGCTAATGCGACTCCACAGTTTTAGTTTCTTACCATGAAGTGCTAAGTAGGCTTTCAAACGAGCATGTTCGGCTCTACTGAGATCTGGATCTTTTTCCAAAATACGAGCGGCTATTTCTCGGGCTGTTTGCAATAGTTGCCCATCGCGAGCCAAGTCTGCAATGCGAAAATTAAGGATGCCACTTTGTTGGGTGCCCTCCATATTGCCTGGTCCTCTTAACTTGAGATCTGCTTCTGCGATGTCAAAACCATTATTGGTGCGGACCATCGTATTGATGCGTTCCCGGGCTTCCTTACTCAGTTTGAAACTCGACATCAAAATACAGTAGGATTGCTCCGCTCCTCGTCCTACTCGTCCTCTTAACTGATGGAGTTGGGACAGTCCAAAACGCTCCGTGTTTTCGATCACCATGACTGATGCGTTGGGAACATTTACCCCTACTTCAATCACCGTAGTAGCGACCATGATTTGGGTTTCCCCTTTGACAAATCGTTGCATTTCAAAATCTTTATCCTTGGCTTTCATTCGGCCATGTACCACACTGATTTGATACTGGGGGATCGGAAACTCTCGACTCAAAGATTCATAGCCCTCCTCCAGGTTTTTTAAATCTAGGGTAGCAGATTCTTCGATCAAGGGATAGACCACGTAAATCTGTCTGCCTTTGGCAATTTCTTCTCTCATAAAACCGAAGACACGAAGTCGATTGTTTTCGGTTTTGTGTAACGTTTGAATATGTTTACGACCTGGAGGCAATTCATCGATTACGGATACATCGAGATCCCCGTATAAAGTCATGGCCAAAGTTCTGGGAATGGGAGTTGCCGTCATGACTAAAATGTGAGGAGGGTAAGGATGACTTTTGAGCCAAAGTTTTGCTCTTTGGGCAACTCCAAAACGATGCTGCTCATCCGTGATGGCTAGTCCTAGATTTTGAAAGACAACGGGATCTTCGATAAGTGCATGGGTCCCGATGAGGATATGGATTTCTCCGGCAGCCAATCGTTCAAGTAAAGCCGCCCTCTTTTTACCTTTCACACTACCCGATAAAAAGGCCACTTCCAGCCCCAAGCCCTCAAGGTATTCACTGATGGATTGAAAGTGTTGTTGTGCCAGGATTTCGGTTGGGGCCATCAATGAGGCTTGAAAGCCATTATCGATTGCAATCAACATACACATGAGGCCCACAATGGTTTTTCCACTCCCCACGTCTCCCTGCAGCAAGCGATTCATTTGGATACCTAAACCGAGGTCTCTACGAATTTCTCTGATGACTCTTTTTTGGGCATTGGTCAGTTCAAAGGGTAATTTTTCTTTGAAAAAACGATGGAAATAATCTCCAACTTTAGGGAAAGTGAAGCCTTTGACCACATTTTTTCTTCGCTTTCGAATTTGTAGTAGACGCAATTGCAAGAAAAACAATTCTTCAAATTTCAAGCGCATCATTGCGGCATCGAGCTCTTTTTGGTTTTTAGGGAAATGGATGTGGCGAACCGCTTGAAAATGGGCTGGGAAATGAAATTTTTTCAGGAGATATTCGGGTAGGTTTTCTGGCAATTCTTTGGGGCCTACCTTTTCGAGCAATACCTGCATGAGTTTGCGGCGTCCTTTGGGATCCAGCCCTTTGGCATTCAACTTTTCTGTGCTAGGGTAGACGGGAGCAAAAGAAAGTGCACTTTTGGTATTGCTCAAAGAAACGGGTTCTATTTCTGGATGTGGTAAAGTAATGTGTCCTCGGAAATTATTGATTTTTCCAAAAACGACATATTCTCCCCCGATGTTGAGATTTTTTTCCAACCAATGAATGCCTTTAAACCACACCAATTCGAGTACGCCAGTTTCATCGCGAAGTCGACCCACCAAACGTCTCTTCCGTCCCTCACCCATCACATCAATTCTTCGCAGTATGCCTTTGATCTGTACGGTTTCACTTTCGGAGTTGATGTCGCGGATGCGATTGAATTTGGTTTTATCGACGTAGCGAAACGGAAATTGCATTAAGAGATCGCGAAAGGTGAACACACCGATCTCTTTTCTCAGTAGGTCCCCTTTTTTGGGGCCTACTCCTTTTAAAAACTCAATTGGGTTTTCTAGTATATTTGGTGGATGATTCAAAGAAAAAAAGGGTTATGCCTAGATAAATATTAAATTGTTGGAACATTTGATTGCATGCGAATGTTCTAGCACAAAAATAGCAATTCGAGCAAATATACACGAAAGTGATTTTTTAAGATGAATGCTTATTGCTGGAATTGTTTTTCTTGCAATTTCAAGCGCATCATTGCGGCATCGAGCTCTTTTTGG
>JBCCSR010000735.1:0-3709 GCA_039199865.1 Bacteroidota bacterium | reverse complement strand
TTTAGCGACAGGATTCTGATCATCGAGCCATAGATTTTAGGTTTCTAAGTATAAAGCCTGCTTTGTTTGACTCCATGGAGTTTACAAAGCAGGCTTTTACCAACGGAATTTTGGATAAAATGCTTCGTCTGAAGCTATTTTTTTACCAAATTTCCTCCATTGCAAGCAGAAATAGGCTATTTAAGGAATGGATAATCTTCTTGAACGTAATTATCGGTATACAATTCAGATGGATCAGGATATTCGCTGGACTCCGCAAATTCTACCGATTCGAGCACTACAGCCTTTACTTTGTCTTTGATGGCTTTAATTTCTTCTTCGGTCGCCATCTTATTGTCCAGAATCTTCTTTTCCGTCACCTTGATCGGATCTTGGTTCTTGTATTCCTCTACCTCGCTCTTCGTGCGGTATTTAGCTGGATCGGAAACGGAATGTCCCTTGTATCGATAGGTCTTGATTTCTAGGAAATAAGGGCCTTTTCCGGCACGAATGTGTTCGGCAGCACGGCTGATCGCTTCGTGTACGCTTTCTGGGCTCATCCCATCTACCGCCTCATTGGGCATATCATAACCATTGCCCAATTTGTGAATGTCGACCACATTACTTGTTCTTTCGACGGAAGTTCCCATTGCATAATGGTTGTTTTCACATATGTAGAGGACCGGTAATTTCCAGGTCATTGCCATGTTAAAAGACTCATGTAGGGCACCTTGTCTTGCGGCACCATCTCCAAACATGGTTACACAAAGATTATTGGTTCCTTTGTACTTTTCTGCGAAAGCAATCCCGGTACCAATTGGAATTTGCGCACCTACGATCCCATTGCCACCAAAATAGCGGTGTTCTTTGGAGAAGAAGTGCATTGAACCTCCTTTGCCTTTGACCACTCCAGTCGCTTTTCCATACAGTTCGGCCATTGCAGCTTTGGGGCTAATCCCTCGGCCCAATGCGATACCGTGCTGTCGATAAGCGGTAACGATTGCATCGTCTTTGGTAATCGCGGTTTCCATACCCGCACAAACGGCTTCCTGGCCAATATATACGTGGCAGAATCCACGGATTTTCTGTTGGCCATACATCATCAAGGCTCTTTCTTCGAAACGACGCACCAATAGCATCGTTTCGTACCAATATAAATATTGTTCTTTGGTGTATTTCACAGTAGATTTTTTCGTCCTTTTTGCTACAACTTTTGCCATAATTGGAATTTTTAATGGTTCCTCACTTTGAGACTTTAGGTTTTTAATGTTCGATTGTCTTTCCTTTGGCTATGGTAGAGAAAAGCGCTTTCTGATTTACCGTTGGAAAGCAATCTTTTGAACGCTTAAAAAGCAATTTTCATCCCTAAAGATAGGGCTTTGTTGACGATTATTCAAAGGGTTTTAAGTCTAACTCTGAAATCACGACAATGTTTAAAAGAATTCTATCTTTGCAGCAGATGTTTTTGCGAGAAATTAGATTGACTCAATTTAAGAATTATCCATCTGCCAAGGTGAATTTGTCTCCTCAGTTGAACTGCTTTGTGGGTAAGAATGGAATGGGCAAAACCAATTTGCTTGATGCCATTTATTACCTTTGTATGTGCAAGAGCAATTTTGGGATTAGAGATCGACAGGTAGTTCAACACGGTACCTCTTTTTTTCGCTTAGAGGGGCGTTTTGCTGGGGATCAAGAACAAGAGATTATTGTTGCTAAAGTGATTCCGGGAAAGAAAAAGGAGATGGAGCGCAACGGCGTTGCTTATCAACGGCTCTTCGAACACATTGGCTTGATTCCCGTAGTAATGATCGTTCCGGATGATACCCTGTTGGTTTCCGAAGGAAGTGAAGGGCGACGCAAATTTCTAGACAATACCTTATCTCAGTTGGATCGCCAGTATCTTGAGCAATTATTGGCTTATAATAAAGTGTTGCGTCAAAGAAATGCTGCCCTTAAGCAATTTGCCAAGAATGGATATTTCGATGCCGCACTGATCGAGACGTACAACAAACAAATGTTGAATCCTGCGGCCTTTATTCACCAGAGGCGACAAGCATTTTTAGAAAATTTTGATCCAGTTTTTAAAGAATATTACCAAATCATTTCTAAAGATGCCGAAAAGGTCGATTGCACTTATGTTTCTAGATTGGCTGCGAATAGTCTCAGCGAATTGTTTGTAGCCAGCCGAGAGAAAGATCGGATTTTGCAAAGAACAACCGCGGGCATTCATAAGGATGACTTGAAGTTTATAATCAATGGCTATGCCCTGAAAACTTTTGCTTCACAAGGTCAGCTCAAATCTTTTGTCCTCGCTTTGAAGTTGGCTCAATTTGAGTTTCTTCGCAAGGAAAAGAAAATCGCTCCAATCTTATTGCTCGATGATATTTTTGATAAATTAGATCGCCATCGGGTAGAACAATTGATTGGTCTTTTATTAGAGCGTCAGTTTGGACAAATTTTTATTACCGATACCCACGAAAATCGCTTGGAGGAAATTGTTAAGAAATTTGATTCTACTTTTCTGAACTTTAAAATTGAAGATGGGGTTGTGCATACATTAGCTGGTTCTTAACCTTTTACTTTTTCCCAATATGAAACGACACAATGATCAAAAACTAAATGAGGTCTTACGTGAGATGACCAATTCTAAAAAATTGAAACCCAAATTACACCTTACGAAAATCAAGACCATTTGGAAGGAAACGATGGGACCCAGTATTAATAAGTATACTACTCAAATTAGTCTCAGAAGAAACAAGCTGTATCTGACCATCGAGTCTGGGCCATTGAAGCAAGAATTGAGCTATGGAAAAGAAAAACTTAAAAAAATGATGAACGAGGCGCTAGGAGAAGAGTATATCGAGGAAGTGATCATTTACTAGTGAACGCTTCGTCAAAAAAAGCCTTTGATCCACATTGGATCAAAGGCTTTTTTGTAAAATCAAGATCTTAGTATTGAACGCCTGTTAAGGTCTGACTACGGATTGTTTTGATTTTTTCTTGATCTTTTTCTTGCCTTTAGTTTTCATCGCCATTTTTACGGCACTAAAAGCATTGACCACGCCACCCGTCTGGCACAACTCAGAAAAAGCGACCTTTTCCTCTGAACCCGGCTTTTTCACCATCTGCATTTGCTGCACTGTGGTCTCCATCAAAATATCCTTTACTTGACTAGCGGTTAGACTTGGAAAATAAGAGCGCAAAACTGCTGCAACCCCTGCGGTCACCGGAGAAGCCATACTTGTTCCACTGAATTTGGCATAACCTTGATCAGGAGTAGTCGACAAAATTTGGTGACCAGGAGCGAATAGGTCAACATTTTCTTTTCCGTAGTTGGAGAAACTGGCTACTGCATCTTCTCCACCTTTCCAGGAAAGTGCACCAACTTCAATCCAATTTTTGGCTCTTTTTGATTTGAATAAACCGCCTCTCTTGTTGTAGATATCATTGGGGAAATTACCCAAATCATCGGTCTCCTTGGCATCATTGCCGGCAGCATGAACCAAAAGTACATCTTTTTTCTGTGCATATTTAACCGCCTTGTCAACGGCCTCTTTGTCCCATGCATACGCTTTTCCAAAACTCATGTTGATGATGGAAGCACCATTGTCAACAGCATAAATGATTGCATTGGCAACGTCTTTATCTCTTTCATCGCCGTCGGGAACGGCACGAACAGACATGATGCGAACATTGTCGGCCACACCTTTGATTCCTACATCGTTGGTGC
>JBCCSR010000734.1:0-3719 GCA_039199865.1 Bacteroidota bacterium | reverse complement strand
GCGTTCAATGTAATCGATTCAAGCCCAGAAAACCAATTGAACCAAGCTCTTTTGGAGCGTAACAACGAACCAATAGAAGCTTTTGTGGTGGACAAAAACGTCACAACTTCCCAAGAAGCCAGAAGGAATAAAATCGAAGCTTCATCATTTGGTTAAAAATATATAAATCAAGTATTTATACCTAAAACGGTCCACATTTTTACCTACTGTGTTAAAGATGTGTGAGAACCTATGAAGTAGTATTTGACGAGAATTCGGATAAAGTGGTGTATGCCCTTTCCGTTGTTGAAAACCCGGCAATGGAAGACCAATGGATAAAACTTGAAGAACATCCCAAAGAAATCCAGTTTTCGGCAGTCGACGAGGACAAACGTCTTTTGTTGGGTGCTGCTTTGATTCCCAATAAAAAAGTCTATCGAAACCAAGGGGGAGAGGAGTTCTACATCACTTTCCCAAAGGCCACGATAGAAGCTTGCGCACATTCATTTTTAAAGAACGGTTTCCAGAACAATTCTTCAGTCAACCATGAGGTAAAACTGGAGGGTGTAAGTGTCGTTCAGTCGTGGATAGTTGAAGACCCAGAAAAGGATAAATCAGCGATTTACGGAAAGACCTACGAGAAAGGAACGTGGGTGACCATGATGAAGGTGGACAATGAAGAGGCTTGGGAATTGGCCAAAAAAGGCGAACTCAATGGGTTCTCAATAGATGGGCTGTTCAGTCTAAAGGAAATTAATCTTAATGCAAATGTAATGACAGATAAAGAACAAATAAAGGCCAGTATCTGGGCCACTTTGAAGGAAGCTTTTACTCCTGAGAAAAAAGAAGAGGTAAAGCTTGGCCAGTTGATGTTAAAGGACGGCAAGACCAAGGTAGAGTTTGAAGGAGATGAGCCTAAAGTTGGGGAGCCTGTTTTTGGAATGTCCGAGGACTCAGAGGAAAAATTCCCCATGCCAGAAGGTTCCCATGAACTTGAAAGCGGTGAAATGTTGCATGTGGACTCCAATGGACTTGTAGCGGAAGCACCAGAGGAAATAGAGGCTGAAATGTCACCAGAGGACAAAGAAGCGGCCAAAGAGGAAATCAAAAAGCTATTGGAGGTTGTCATGGGAGAGGTCAAAAAGGAAGTGACCGAATCATTTGACGCCAAACTATCGGAAGTTACAAAGAGCATTGAGTCCTTGAAAAAAGAGAAAGAAAATTTAGAGGTCAAATTGGAGGCCTCAGAAAAAAAGAACAAAGAATTGGAGGCAAAGCTAGAGGAAATTCCTGCGGAGCCAAAAATTGTAAAGACAAGTTTGAAGGTCGAGAAACCTCAGAATGCAAAACAAAGATTGTTTAACGTGGCTTTAGAAGCCTTAAATAAAAATTAATATGCCTACTACAACTACAGTTTCCAGTAATTATTCCGGTAAGGAAGCAGGGGCAATAATCGGGGCTTCGTTCAAAGAGGCCGATACTATAGCCAAGGGCTTGGTAACAGTTGCCCAAAACGTAAACTCCCAGTTGAATTTGAGAAGAATTCGTTATACCAACGGAACTACTGCATACACTTGTGGTCACACTCCTGCAGGGGCAATAATCCTCAATGAAAGAGTTTTGACCCCATTAAAATTTAAAAATGATTTTGATGTATGTAAAGAGGATTTTCGTTCTACTTGGAGTTCAGATTTAATTGGCGACAGTGCGGCAAACCCCAATATGGCTGAAGACATTCAGGCTGCAATTCTTGGTGAGGTTTTGGGCGCACATGCGGAAAAGTTGGACTCTGACATTTGGAATGGAGACAATACTTTGGATACATCTCAATTTGATGGATTTATAAAGCAATTTACAGCTGATGCAGATGTAGTTAAATTGAACAACACGGGTACAGCGGTGGATGCGACCAATGTGCTTGATGAAATGGCCAAAGTTCGTGCTGCAATACCTGTTGCATTGCGAAGAAAAAATTTAGTTTTTGCTATTTCTCCTGATGTTGCCGACTTATATGCACAGTCATTAATCGAAAATAGGATTAGCAATGGACTAAATGCCGGGATTGATACCCAAGATGGTGTCGATATGGTATATGGTAGATATGGAGTAAGGATTATCAACGGTTTACCAGATAATACTATGGTGGTATATGAATCTAAAAACTTGGTCTTTGGAACTGGTTTATTGGGCGACCATAATGAAGTTTCAATAGTTGATGAAGATACTATCCCTTTGTTTACTGGATTGGTAAGAGGAAAGCTCGTGTACAATGCTGGGGTGAACTATTACAATAGTGAAGATATTGTCTATTATTTAGCGACCGCCTCCTAATTAAAATTATTTGAATTAACATCAAAGGCAGGTGAGCTAGAGCTTGCTTGCCTTTTTTAATACGAAATATTATGCCATGTGACTTAACAACAGGAAGGACAGAACCTTGCAAGGATAGTATTGGAGGCATTAAGAATGCATTTTTTCTGGATTATGCTGAAAATGCTTTCACAGTGGCCAGTAGTGCGGCTACGGGTATTGACGCATCAGTGACGGAGGTCTTTAAATATGAGCTTAGGAGTGATACCAATAATGACGCAACGGAATCAATGGTGTCCAACAAGGATGCCGGGACTTCGGTCAACACACAGACGGTAAACCTTAGGCTAAAAAAGCAGGATGCTGCAACTTCAAATGAGATAAAACTTATGGCTTACGCAAGGCCAATTATTGTAATCCAGGATAGAAACGATGTCTATAAAGTTTTTGGACTCAGTGAGGGAATGGATTTGACGGGGTCAAACATCCAGTCAGGTAATGCTAGAGCAGATTTCAATGGGTATGACCTGACCTTTACATCGTTGGAGGGTGATATGGGCCCAATACTTGACGCGGCTACAGTGACCGCATTGACCACACTTGTAAGTAATACGAATATAGACCCATAACAGTCCAAAAAATAACTTTTGGTGTTATAGTGATATGAAGGTCTTATTGCCAATATCAACGGTACAGCAAATACAGGTAAGGCCTAGGTTGAAAGTATATAGCATTGTGTTGGAAATCAGAAACGAAGCCAGTGATGCCGTTGCCACATTTCCCCAAACCGGGATTTATGTCAACGGCTTCTTGACCTTACAGGTCGCCCACGGTTTTGAGGAAGGGGAGCAATATGAGGCAAATGTGCAATATGACGGTAACGAGATTTGGAGGGGCAAGATTTATATAACGGCCCAAACACCCAAAGACTACAAATTAAATGATGGAATCCTGACCGCATGAACGAACCCATTGTCATAGAAATGTCCAAGTACATCAAGCCCGTGATTAAAGAGGAAATGGGCAAGGATTGGGTACTCAATGGCAGGAACAACCATTTCTGGGACTATATACTCGATAGGTACAACGGAAGCCCTACAAATTCGGCGATAATTGATGCTTACGTGGACAGGATTTACGGTAAGGGACTGAGTATAAAGAATTCAAAATCCAACGCCAGTGAACTCTTGAAGGTATTGACCGTTCTAAATCCTAAAGAGGCTCTTAAAATAGTTTGGGACTATGAAACTTTTGGTTCTGCAGTAGGTCAGATACGCTATGCAAAATCAAGTGAACGAAGAATTGCCAAGATTGAGCATTTGGAGCGCAAACACATTGCGCCCGCAAAACTAAACTATGAAGGAGAGATAGATAGATATTGGTTCTGTACCGACTGGAAAAAAGCACATCAATTAGAACCTGTATCCTAT
>JBCCSR010000733.1:0-3724 GCA_039199865.1 Bacteroidota bacterium | reverse complement strand
CCCGATTATCCTTCTCACGACCAGTTGCGGCGTTATTTCCAGGCTTATGCCCAGCATTTTCAATTGTATCCTCATATTGAGTTTGAAACGACGGTGGTCCATTGTCAATGGATCAGCGAAAACAAATGGGAGGTGACCGTCGAAAAGAATGGTCGCCAGCGAACGGAGTCATTTAGCCATTTGGTGGTTTGTAACGGACACCATTGGCATCCTCGCATGCCCCAATATCCCGGAAATTTTAGTGGAGATTTGATTCATTCTCATCAATTCAAGCGAGCAGCACCTTTTGAGGGAAAACGAGTATTGGTCATTGGTGGTGGCAATTCAGCCTGCGATGTTGCGGTGGAAACCAGTAGAGTGTCTGCTTACACCGAACTGAGTTGGCGTAGAGGCTATCGCATCTTACCTAAGTTTTCCATGGGCCAACCCACCGATGTCATGGGAGAGCGGATGGCCTTTTTGCCCCTTTGGCTCAGAAATCGCTTATCGGACTTATTGATTCACTTGACGACTGGCTCCAATCATCTCTACGGTTTGCCCCAACCTGAAGGAGGCTTTGGTTCTTATCATCCAACCGTAAATGATGAGTTGCTCTATAAAATTCGCCACGGAAAGGTCAAGCCTCGACCTGATATTAGAGGATTTGACGGACATCAAGTCCATTTTAGAGATGGTACCCGTCAAACTTTCGATGTGATCATTGCCTGTACGGGCTTTATTATCAGCCATCCATTTTTCGATACTGACTTTGTGGATTACAGTAGCGGACCAGTCTTACTTTATCGTAAAATGTTCCATCCAAAGTACCGTAACTTGTACTTCGTTGGCTTATTTCAACCTCTGGGTTGCATCTGGCCTCTGTCTGAATTGCAAAGTAAAATTATCGCTAGAGAACTGACAGGTAAGTGGCAGCGACCCAACAATATTGCGGTATTGGCACAAAAGGAACAGGAGCGTCCACATCTTCAGCAAGTAAAGACTGCACGCCATACCATTACTGTAGATGCACATCGTTTTAGAAAAGAATTGTTGAGGTTTTTACCCAAAAGTTATGCCTCCAAATGATTGGAGCATTGACAATCAAGCCTCAGTTTTTGATCAAGATAAGCAACCATTATGCCTGAAATCACCGAAGTATATTATCCCCGAAGTCGAGGAGAATGGAGAGCCTGGTTGGAAAAGCACCATCAGGTAAAATCAGAGATCTGGTTACAACTCTATCGTAAGGACAGTGGAAAGCCTTCGCTGAAATATGACGATCTGGTAGAAGAATGCTTGTGTTTTGGTTGGATTGATGGTGTGGTCAAAAAATACGATGCGGAGAGTCGGGTTCAACGCATTACGCCGCGACGAAAGAAAAAGAGTTTTCTATCCGAACTCAATCGGCAACGCATCTGGAAATTACAGAAACAGGGCTTGATTTTACCAGGAGCAACGGAAGCAATTGCAGCGCAGATTGGTACTCCTGATGATCCTTTGATCATTCCAGAGTGGGTGGAAAAACGTTTGCGAGAAGATCCCGAAGTTTGGCAAAACTTTCAGCATTTCCCTTTCTTCTATCGAAGGTTGAAAATAGGCTGGATTACAGAAGCGGGAAAGCGTTTAGAGGAAGCTCAAAAACGTTTGAATTATTTGGTGAGTATGACAAAAAAAAACAAACAATACGGCACCCAACCACTGAAGGAAAATGGAGTTTCGTTCCCTAAAAAATAAAATACATTTACTCTATTTCTAAAAGCTGTAGCGCAAATTCAGATTAATGGATCTACCCAATTCATCCGCAAAGTAGCGCAGGCGATTGAGATAATCGCGATAGCGGGTGTTGAGCAAATTATCAACCGTCAATGCCATACTAAGTTTTGCTCCTCCAAGTTGTAAGTCCGTCGACACATTGGCCGTCAAAAGAAAGTAGGCATCAGGAGGGGCGAGGAAATCTTGTTCCTCTGAAACATCGTTTTGTCGAAAAACATACTTTCCAGTAACCGAGATATTACTTTGCTTGAACCGTTCTGAATCGTTTAGAGAAAGACTAAGGCTTGACGATAAATTGTTGGCAGGAATGTTAATCAGCCCCTGATTTAGATCGAGATTTCTTCCTTTGATCCAGGCGTATTTGACAACCAGTTTGAGATTTTTTTGGGGTTCAAAAGAAAGTAGCCAGTCCGAACCATAAATTCTTACGTTACTTTGCTCGTACACGAAAACGGGGAAAGCACCACGGATGGTGAGTCTAAATTCTTTTTGTGGATTGAGGTAAATGAAATCCTGAATATTTTGGTAGTAAACCAGGGCCCTAAGAAAAAACTTTTTATTAAAGTACCAGTCGGTTGACAATAAGGCTTTTAGTGATTTTTCAGTGTTCAGATTGGGATCTCCTTCTTCGATGCCACTGACGCCCTGATGTAGGCCTGCACTATACAATTCGTTGACCTCCGGTGCTCTGAGCATGTATCCCAGATTGAATTGCGTTTTGAGATTATCGTTCCAATTGTAGCGTAGTCCACTGGAAAGGGCATAATTGTGATAGTGATGTTGAAAACGTTCTACACTGCGTGGGAAGGTTCGGATAAAGAAAAATCCATCGTAGTATTTCCAATCGTAACGCAGACCAGTTTCCCAGAAGAAATTATTTTTTTCCTTTTGCAAAATGGCAAATGCGCTTCCTTGTAAGGTCGAATAGTCTGGGATTAGCGGAAAGACACCAGTTTCCGGACTATTGGTATTGTCGACGATGTTGAATTGGACGCCTGTTTTGAGATTGTATCCCTTTTCATTGCTGTGTTGATAATTGGCTTCGAAGAAATGCGTAAACTGCTTGAGGCTCAGAGCGGGAATGTTACTTCTTCCCCCACGTCTGATGTCAAACTCCCTCCGGTCGTTGAGTTGGCCTCCGTAGCGAAACTGCAATAGTTGATGATCACTGATCAAATTTTGTAATTCTACCTTGATCAAGTGATGGCTCACCAGTTGTCGGGGAGCAGCGATGTCATAAGAAAAAGAATCTTTGGTAAAGAAGGGTTCATCTCGACCAATGGCGTCCTCTAAATCGGTCAGGTTACCAATGTGGGATCCCCGTAATACTCCGATTTCCGTATTGAAGAGGCTGTAGTACAGATTACTTTTCCAGCGGTTGGACCATTTTTTGTCCAACTGAACAGAAAAGTTAGCTTCTCGTTTACCCGTATTGGTTAGGTAGTAGTCGGGAGCTTGAGGATCACCTTGAAGTTTCAATGTTCCATTGACTCGCCAAGCCATAAAGCGTCCATTTTTTTCCAACTGACTATTGAGCGTATGTCCCCAACCATTACTTTGCAAAGCGTAATTGACACTACCGTGGATGTGTGGATCGTCAGTAATCTTTCCCGGTTCTACCAAAATAACACTTCCCAAAGAGTTGCCTCCGTAGGCGAGTGTACTTGCTCCTTTGACAACTGAAAGGTGGTCGGCAACAAAAGGATCAATTTCAGGTGCATGGTCATTGCCCCATTGCTGTCCTGCCTGTGCAATCCCATTATTGAGTACGGCTACCCGATTGCCAAACAAACCATGAACTACAGGCTTAGAAATGCCAGATCCATTTTTTAGGGTACTTACTCCGGCAATATCCTCCAGAATATCGGACAAGTTCTTGTGTGCATTTTGCTCAATATTACTTCGGTCAATGGTACTGCTGATCTGAGTAGATTGGTCTTCTTTTTTTCCGTGTACAACAACTTCATCCAAT
>JBCCSR010000732.1:0-3727 GCA_039199865.1 Bacteroidota bacterium | reverse complement strand
TCGCGATGTAAATAGTGTCCCTCGTAGGGGGCATCCACAGTTTTGAAATCTAGAATGCGATAAAACTCCGCGGTGATCTCTTGATCTCCTTTGAGCTGATGGACTTCTACCCCATTCCAACGCAAGCGATCCAAGACCTTCCAATAGGCTTGTGGGATGATGTAGGCCTCTGGCTTTTCAATACTCGCTGAAGCTGTATAGTGTTTGAAATACGGAATTTCTTTTTCAAAGGGTTGATCGCGATCGTAATACAAGCGATCCAAGCCAGAAACGGCGCTAGGCTTATGGCTGGCCTCGTAACCTTTAAACAAAAGCATTTCTTTCTGTTCCGCATCCATGGCCCAGTTGATGGGAAACACCTTCTGGGCCCGACTGCTTTCGTAGGCTTTTTTTCTGGCTTCTGCCAAAAGCTGATGGTCCGCATGCATCCTCTCTAGCATCACCTCCATAAACACTCGAGTACTCTCCACTCGATCTGCAAAGGGCTTAAGCATATGCGTTTCTGGCATAAAGGAGAGACAATGATGTAAAGCTGCGTATCCAGAAGAATAACGAGGCAAATCCAAAAAAGCCGCAATCCCATCATCGGGTTTTTCTCTGGCGTAAACGTAGGGAGTCATTTCCCAATTGCGCTTTTCCATTTCCTGATAAAGATGGGGGACGAGCTGTCCGTCCAAATAAGTGGATAGATGAGGGTTCAGTTTATTGTGCTGAGTAGCAATTAAGGTCATCGTATACTGATAATCAGCACCATTCGAAGTATGATTGTCCACCAAAACATCGGGTTTCCATTCATTAAAAATCTGATTAAAAGTCTGCGCATTGCGCGAATCACACTTAATAAAGTCTCGATTGAGATCTAAGTTTTTGGCATTTCCCCGAAAGCCATAGGCCTTAGGACCGTTTTGATTGGCTCGGGTGGTACTATTTCGATTGAGCGTTCCACCGATGTTATAGATCGGAATGACAATTACCGTAGTATGCTCCAAGAAGGCTTGCAATTCCTTTTTTGTCAACAAATCTTTTAACAACAACATGGTCGCATCAACACCACAGGGTTCGCCAGGATGGATGGCATTGTTGATCATCAAAATATTTTTACCCTTCTTCCGGATCGACTGAGGATCAAAATCTTGCTCTTTTGACAAAACCGCCAAATGTAGTGGACGCCCACTATCCGTCATACCGTAACTCAACAATTGAAACTGATCCGATTGCTTGGCCAGGTATTGATAATATTCAATGGTTTGAGCATAAGTAGCTGTTGTGTTAGGGTCTCGTTCATAAACCGTGGGCTTCATCGTTTTAGGAGTCATTTGGGCAATACTTGCCAGTGAAAAAAATAGATTACAACACAGAATAAATAAAAGAATAAGATAACGCATACAAAAAAATTTAATCATGGATGCATCAAATATGTCAGCTATTTTTCTTAAACAAAAACTTTAAGGCTTTTTTAACAAGTCGGCTATAATTTTTGCCCCACCTTAACAAGTTGAGAAAAGGAGAAACGTCACCACTTTATCAAGGATTTCGTTCACAAAAATCCTGCAATATGAAAACAACACGAATCGGTATCTTTCTAGTTTTCCCCCTTTACTTATTGGGTATTGCATCCGTCCAAGCCCAATACTTCGGACAAAACAAAGTGAAGTACGAGAAGTTCGATTTTGAGGTCCTAGAATCGCCTCATTTCGAATTTTATCACTACCTACAAAACGAACCCTTACTAAAAGAAATCAGTCAAAACACCGAACACTGGCATGATCTTCATCAAGCCGTTTTACTGGATACCTTGGATCAGAAAAACCCCATCGTCTTTTATAATGATCATGCAGACTTTCAACAAACCAACACCATCTCTGGCAATATTAGTGTCGGAGTAGGTGGGGTCACGGAGGCCTTAAAAAACCGGGTCATCATGCCCCTTACACTATCGAAACAACAAACCAATCACGTCCTAGGTCATGAGCTGGTGCACGCCTTCCAGTTCAATATGATTCTCAATGGCGATTCTACTTCTATCCGCAATTTGGGGAACTTACCTTTGTGGATGATCGAAGGGATGGCAGAATATTTATCCATTGGTCGAGTCGATGCACATACGGCCATGTGGATGCGCGATGCTGTATTGCAAGATGATGTTCCCTCCATCCAAGAGCTGAACAGTGGTCGCTACTTCCCCTATCGCTACGGTCAAGCCTTTTGGGCTTTTCTAACGGGCGTTTATAGTGATCAGGTCATCCGTCCATTTTTTATGGAATCGGCTAAATACGGTCTGGAAGAAGCAAGCAAACGCGTACTCAACACTAGTTTGGATCAGCTGTCAGCTCGTTGGCAAAAAACACTGACGCAGTACTACCAAGGCCACATGAAACGGAATAAGGAACAGATGATTGGCAAGGCGCTTTTATCTGGTAAAAATGCCGGAGGCATGAATCTTTCACCAGTGTTGAGTCCCAATGGTAAATACGTCGTTTTCCTTTCGGAGAAAAACTTGTTTTCCCTGGATCTCTTTTTGGCAGATACCAGAAGTGGAAAAGTCATTCGCCAAATTGCCAGTACCCTTAAGGATGGACGGATCGACGATTTTAACTACCTCGAATCCTCTGGAGCCTGGTCACCCAAAAGCAAACAATTTGCCTTTGTGGTGGTCAGCAAAGGAGGCAATCAATTGTTGATCAAAGACATTTCAAATGGTAAGACGGTTCGCAAAATGAAATTTCCCAACTTATCTGCCTTTAGCCATCCCACTTGGTCACCAGATGGAAAACATATTGTGGTCAGTGGTTTGGTGCAGGGGCAAACAGATTTGTATTCCATCGAGTTGAAATCGGGAAAAGTGACCCAGCTGACCAATGATGCCTATTCCGAGTTGCAAGCGCAGTGGTCGACGGATGGTCGTCAATTGGTTTATGCCACCGATCAATGGAGTCAAATCAATGGCCCTACTCACGGCAAATGGACTTTCAATCTAGCGACTTATGATTGGGCAACGGGACAACAAAAGGTCTTAGATGTGTTTAACGGAGCCGATAATTTGAATCCCGTTTTCGATACCGACAACAACATCATTTTCGTTTCCAATCGAGATGGCTTCCGCAATATTTATAAATACAACACTAGAGATCAAAGGGTTTTTCAATTGACCGATTTCTTGACGGGGGTAAGCGGCATCACGCATTATGCTCCTGCCATTTCAATTGATCGAAAACGCAATCGCCTGGCCTACTCTCACTATCACAACAAACTATACACTGTTTATCAAGCCAAGCCAGAGCAACTGCTCAAGCGGGAAGTTCCAAGCGATTCCATCAACTTCGCTGCGGCCACCCTTCCGGTTGATGGAATTCATCCATTGGACGTGGTCAACACCAACATCAACCGCTTTCATCAACTCAATGACCTGCCGGAAGCGGCTTTTAAGGACAAAAAATATCGACCACAATTTCGGCTTGATTACATTGGAGGGAATGCGGGGGTAGGCGTCTCAACGGGCAATAATTCTTTTGGTTCGAATACGGCTTTAGCCGGAGGTGTAGACTTTCTCTTTAGCGATATTTTGGGCGACAATCAATTGTATGCGGGGGTCTCCCTCAATGGAGATTTGCTTGACCTTAGTGGACAAATCAGCTATATCAATCGCAAAAATAAGATCGCTTGGGGAGCCAGCCTTTCCCACTTTACCTTTAGGACCGGATTCAACAATCGGCCTGTACCAGATTTT
>JBCCSR010000731.1:0-3731 GCA_039199865.1 Bacteroidota bacterium | reverse complement strand
CCCAGATCCCGAGGTTCGCATTCGTTACACAATGGATGCTTCCATCCCCGATGAGGCTGCTACCCTCTATGACGGTGCATTGGAAATAGAATCCAATGGGAGCCTACGCGCTGTAGCCTTTAAAGATGGACATCATCCGAGTGAGGCCGCTAGCCGTTCCTACCTCTTTGATTTGAATCACGATTTACCCGTACTACACTTGGTCACGGACCCCGACAATTTATTCGACGACGAAATGGGCATCTACACCGTTGGTACCAATGGGACAACCCTGGGTTTTTGTGCCGATGAAGAGGTGGCCAACTACAATCAGGATGGTTGGGAACGCCCCGTCAATATCACTTTTTTCGAAGCGGATGGCACACAGGCTTTTAGCGTCAATGCAGGGATACAAATCGGCGGTTCTTGTTCGAGGAGCCAAGCCCTCAAAGGACTCAACATCTACCTACGCAACAATCGCTATGGCGATAAAGACATCGACTATAAATTGTTTCCCGGTAAGCGCCACAAGAAATACAAACGACTGAAATTGAGAAATAGTGGTCAAGATTTTAAAAGCATGATGTTTCGCGATGGAGCAATTCAAACCATTATGCGCAAAATTGAGGACTTGGAATTTCAAGCCTATCGCCCAACGGTAGTTTACATTAATGGAGAATATTGGGGCATGCAAAACCTACGCGAGTTGTACGGTGGGGAATATTTCGATTACGAAAAAGACGTAAAAGAAGAAGACTTGCAGTTGATTAAAAATCCATCGCTACAAAACGTAGTAAAAGAGGGAGAGGACATTCACTATCGAGAACTTTATCATTTTGTTGAAACGCACGACCTGAGCGATCCAGCACATTACCAATACGTACTCGACCGAATTGACCTCCATAGCTTTATGAATTACTGGGCGTCAATGATCTATATTTCTGCCAATGATTGGCCCGCTAACAATTTGTTGGTTTGGCGAGAAAATAAGGCGGGAGCGAAGTGGCGTTGGCCAGTAGTCGATACCGATGCCAGTACCAACCATTTTGGGACCGATAGTGGAACGGGGCATTTTAAAAACAAACTCGTCAGGGTTTTGAATCCCAATGTATCCGGCTGGCCCAACGATAGTCGAAGTACCGTTTTGTTTAGAGGCTTGATGGACAATGAAGATTTTCGTAATGAATACATTCAGCGGACTTGTAGCTTTATGCATTTGATATTTGATGCAGAACGCGTCAATACAATCGTCGACAGTCTGACGGCCATCATCGATTCTGAAATGAGTGCGCACATCAATCGCTGGAATTTTGATACTCCCTTTCTAGAAGATTACACCGATTGGGTAGGGAAGGTAGAGAAGTTCAAACTTTTCTTTGCCATGCGCCCCGAACTGATGCGTACCCACATTCAAGACAACCTCGACCTTAACAATACGTATACTATCAACATCAATTTTGATCAAAATAGTGGTGGCGAGGTATTGATCAATTCTAACGAAATGGAATTGCCTTACCAGTACAGCGGGATTTATTTCAAAGACATTCCTCTACAACTCAAAGCGGTTGCCAAAGCAGGTTTCCTCTTTTCTCACTGGGAAGAAACTGGACAAACAGATCCTTTGATCCACTTTACCGGACAAGCCGATGCCATACTGACGCCCATTTTTATTGCCGCCTGCCTACCTGATAATTTTCAAGACCAAGACGAAGATGGCATTTGCGACCTCGAAGACAATTGTCCCGAAACGGCGAATGCCAATCAGGAAGACAATGATGGCGATGGCATTGGTGATGTATGTGATGATTGCGACAATGCCATTACAGGAAATCTCTGCGATGATGGCGATCCATGTACCACCGATGATCGCTACGATGCCAATTGCAGCTGTAAGGGTTTGCTCGTCGACTCTGATGGCGATGGCGTTTGTGATAGTGAAGACCTCTGCGAAGGCTTCGACGATCATCTGGATGCCGACATGGATGGCATTCCCAATGGTTGTGATGAAGATTGCATCTTAGGCAGTCCTTGCGATGATGGCAATCCGGCTACCCAACAAGACAACATTCAAGCCGATTGTACTTGCCTGGGCATTTTCCCCAACGACGATTGTGAAGCAGAAGGGGCCTTTCCCTGGCACGATTGGATTGGTCGAGTTGTTTTTCAAGAAATTGACAATCCCTCTTCCCGGAAAAAATATTCGGACTTTACCGACTTGACTGCCAACGTACAAGCCGGAGCTTCCTATCCCATTGAGCTGACTGCCAACTTTAGTTTTGCGGGCCATGATGCTTATTGGCGCGTTTGGATTGACTATAACCAAGACAATATTTTCCAAGAACCCAGTGAAATTGCATTTTCGGGAACGAGTACTGCACCTCCACCGGAATCTCCTGGGCTTAGCGTCAATGGAAATATTGACATTCCAGCCTGGGCAGTCAATGGGGCCGCCCGCATGCGGATTGCTAAAAAACGCAGTGCTTATCCGGGGCCTTGTGAAAGTTTTCCATTTGGAGAAGTCGAAGACTATACCGTCAATATTGGTGGAAATACCCAACCTACACTGACCATCGCTTGTCCGGCCAACATCTACCAGCAGGTGGCGACGGGCCAAAACAGTGCGTCGATCAATTGGCCCGAGGTGACCGCCAACTCCACTTGTCCGGATGCGACAATCCAGTTGTTACAAACGGAGGGATCACCCAACGGTAGTTCCTTCTCACTGGGTATGAGTACGCTTAGCTATGAGGCCAGTGACAATTGTGGCAATGTCGCCACCTGTAGTTTTACCATTGTTCTCGAAGCAGAAAATACGGAACCGGGTGCATACTGCATGGTGGAAGGCGAACAGCCCTGGAGTCAGTGGATTGCCAATGTCAGTTTGGGGGCCATCAACAATAGTACGTCCAAAGATCAATATGGCGATTATACGGATCAAAGTACCCTACTAGAGGTGGGTGAGATTTCTCCCATCAGCATCACCCCTGGATTTAGTTGGACGCAGTGGGATGAATACGTTCGGGTTTGGATCGATTACAATCAAGATGGCGATTTTCTTGATCCCGAAGAAATGGTTTTTGAAGGCATCTATGCGGCGGGGCCCGATGGATCCAGTCCCAATCCACTTTCTGGAAATATTGCTGTTCCGGACAATCTTACTCCGGGTAGTTCCAGAATGCGGGTGGCTTTGCAGCAGGGCGCTTTTGCCAATCCCTGTGAAAATTTCCTTTTGGGAGAAGTGGAAGATTATACCGTGGTCTTTACGGATGCGTCGATCCGTTTGAGGGAAGCAGATTCCTCCAATATTGCCACTCAAAGTCCATCGACTTCTATCAAGGTGTATCCCAATCCGGCTGATCAGCAATTGTTGATAGACTGGATCGACCTGCAAGATCAAATGGCCCAAATCAGCATACACAATCAGCTGGGGCAACGCATGAATCAGGTAGAATACAACATTTTGTCAGGAACCCCTTTGTCGCTCGACTTGAGCCCCTACCATGCGGGAATTTACTATTTGTCCATCCAACTGGACGGAAAGCAGCGCTTTTATCAAATGTTTATTATTGCGCGCTAGGATACTCCCGTAAAAAATGGGGAGCAACATTTCGAGGGTTAGAATTTTTAGGAGAAAGCCCTAATTTGGAAAGGGAGAAGGGATTGAAAAAAGAAAAATCATCGCAAAGTAAAATTGCGGAGGAGATGGTTATTTTCCACAACTTTTGTAAGGGCGAGTTGTTCTTTTTGTTAAT
>JBCCSR010000730.1:0-3742 GCA_039199865.1 Bacteroidota bacterium | reverse complement strand
GGAGCATACCAAGCAGAAGTACCCATCAGCTTGACCAGTTCGCCTCCTCCCTTTTTGGTCCGCTCTACAATTGCTTTCAAATCACTGCGCTCGATCATCTCAGTGACTGGAATTCCAGCAACCGTCGTGTAGCGAGGTAGTGGGACCATGGTATCTCCATGTCCACCCATCAGCACTGCTTGAATATCTTTTGGACTTACCTCCAAAGCAGAAGCAAGGAAAGCACGGTAACGGGCCGTATCTAAAATTCCAGCCATACCAAATACCCGACTTGCAGGTAGACCAGAGGCCTTGTGCGCCGCAAAGGTCATGACATCCAATGGATTGGAAACGACAATAATGATGGGTTTCTTAGAATATTTCATGATGGACTTGGTGACCGTTGTCACGATCTTGGCATTGGTAGAGATGAGATCGTCTCTACTCATTCCAGGCTTTCTTGGGACACCAGCAGTAATGACCACAATATCTGAGTTTTTGGTCTTTCGATAATCGTCGGTACCAATGGTTTTGGTGCTGTAGTAGTCGACAGGAGCTTGTTGCCAGGTATCCAATGCTTTTCCCTTGGCAAAATCTCCACGGATGTCGAGGAGGACAACTTCTTTAACGATATCTTTGTGGGCCAAAACATTGGCAACGGTCGCCCCAACGTTTCCAGCACCTACAACAGTTACTTTACTCATGGTTTTAAATTGATTTATTTTTTTGATAGAATGGTGTTTGCTAACAAGGGGCAAATGTAGGGATTTTTTGTGTAATCTGTTGATTCAAAACGAGGGAGTTCAAAGGATGTTTTGAATTGTCGGATAAATGCAAGAATCTCTGTCCTTACTTTGCCATTTATTCCTTCCAATTCTACTAAATTTATGGAAGGGTTATTGATGATATTGACTTACGTAGAGTCCATGTATTTTTTGTAAAATGCATCCCGAAAAGCCATGGGAAGTCAATTGGTTTTTCAGCATTTAAAATAAAATAAATAAGGTATGCTTCGCTTGTGCTGCGTTTCACTGTGTTTGATCATTTTCTTTTTGACCTACCAAATGGGTCAGGCTCAGACGGCGACCTGTGTCACACCACACCTAGATCAAATGAAGGATCGTTTGCAACACAACCAGTCTATGAACTGGACCACTGCTCAGCCCGAAGCCATTCAATATGTCCCCCTAAAGTTTCACCTCGTTGCCGATGACAATGGACAGAATAGGATTCCCGATATTCAAGTGCTAGACATGTTATGCATTCTCAATGATACCTATGAAGATCAGGAGATTCAATTTTATTTTTTGGACGGGACCTTCAATTACATCAATGACACCGATATCCATCAACAGCCCAATTCGCAAACCAATGCCTTAAAAAATCATCGGATTGCCAATGCCATTAATATCTTCATTACCGAGAGTACCGGTATTACTGGTGGGGCAGGTTATTATCAATTGCCTGCGGGTTGGAATGGCAATGATTTTATCGTGGTTGCTCGCTCTTTTGCTTACAATCAAAATGTATTGCCACACGAGATCGGCCATTTTTTTAGTTTACTCCATCCCTTTCACGGATGGGAAAATAATCCTTGGAATCTTTCGGATTGGGGAAGCCCAGTCGGTACTTTTGCGCCCAGTGATCCTACTTTATTTCCCAGTGATGTGCTCAATGAGCGGCAAGATGGTAGCAATTGTAGTACTGCCGCAGATTTGATTTGCGATACGCCTCCAGATTATCTCTTTGCTCAGCATCCCAGTCAAAGTGGATGCAATAATTGGAACATTGCTGTCTTGGATCCCGCCAATACCTTGGTTGATCCCATGGAAAACAATATCATGTCTTATTTTAACAATTGTGGCAGTTATATTTTTACCAATGGGCAAAAAACAGCTATCGTCAATGATTTGTTGTTTTCTCCCGATCGTAGCTATGTTCGATCGAACTATACGCCAGATCTGACTTTAATTGAGGAGGTCCCCACCTTAGTGTTTCCAGCCAATGGATCTGCCGTCCCTTCTGCTGATCAAGTTGTATTGTCTTGGATTCCCGTATTGACGGCAGACTTCTACGTGGTTGAAATTGATGCAACGCCTTCTTTTACTTCCAATTTGGCGCAAAGTAAAGTGGTTTCGGCGTCGGTTCCCTCCGCTATTTTTGAACAATTGGCTGGCAATACCCAGTATTTTTGGCGGGTTCGCCCCTTTGCCGAATATGTCACCTGTACGGGTTTATCGGATCGTTGGTCCTTTACTACGCCCGCTTCCACTGCGGTAAAAGAATTGGAAGCAGTGGAGGCCATGCAAATGGTGCCCAATCCAGCTTCTACTAGCAGTCCATTATTGTTGGAATTGCAAGCCAAAGACGCTTTCTCTGCTCGTATTCATCTCTATGATTGGAGTGGACAATTGTTGTATCAAAGTGGAGACCGACGTTTTGTTGCGGCAAGTCAAACGTATGAATTGCCCTATATTTTATCCGAACCTGGAATGTACATCCTTCAAATTCAAAATGAACAGGGAAGTAGTAGTCGTAAGTTTGTCCGATTTTAATACAGTTAAAACAATTCCACGGTGAAGATCCAATTTAACCTTTTCTAAAGGATAGGTCCACATTTAGAATCTGCTTTCCAGTTATTGTGAAAAGTCTTGTCTTAATGGATCTAGGGCTGTTCTCTAAAATTATCATCGTTGATAAAAAAAAATATTTTACTGATTATCAAGTAGTTATCATTTTGATGAAAAAAAGTGGGCGAAAATTTATGGATTTTGTGGGGGTGTTGCGTCTAAGTATAGCATCTGACCAATTGAAATGGGTACCTGTAGATTGGTCGATAGTTGATTATCTACCATTTCCTGAAAAGATGCTCCAGGTCTGGGTGACGAAGCTATACCAAAATTAGTCTTCGTCGAGGAGGTTGGTTTTGGGCCGATCTTGAGGGTGGGCTCCCACCCTTTGCTAAAAATTAGGTCTGCATCCCAAAAAGCCCCGCTCAAGATTTTGTGAGAAAGCCCTTTCTTAATCTAGGAATTATTTCTTTAGCATTAGTAAAAAACGTAATTTTGCCCCGTTGACGTAATCCGTTAATACTTATCTTTTAAACCAATCAAAAACGTTCAATGAATTTACACGAATATCAGGCTAAAGAATTGCTCGAAAAATATGGTGTAGCCATTCCCGCAGGCATTGTAGCGACAAACGTTGAGGAGGCCCTTGCCGCTTACGAAAAACTACAGAAAGAACGAGGAACCGAATACGCAGTGGTCAAAGCACAGATTCACGCGGGAGGTCGCGGAAAAGGAGGAGGCGTAAAAGTGGTGAAAAACATGGACGAAATGCGTACCCATGCCGGAAATATCTTGGGCATGATGCTCAAAACGCCACAGACCCCAGGAGGAATGGAAGGGCCCGGTAAATTGGTAAGGAAAGTATTGATTACCGAAGATTCTTACGTTCCGGATTTCGACTCTTGTAAAGAATTATACATTTCTGTCTTGATGGATCGAGAGCGAAAGTGTAACGTCATTATTTACTCCACCGAAGGCGGGATGGACATTGAACAGGTCGCTCACGATACGCCTCACTTGGTTCACAAGGAATACATCGATCCTACTCTGGGCTTACAGGCTTTTCAACTCAACAAAATTGCCTTCAACCTCGGCTTGAGTGGAGCGGCTCTCAAAGACATGAGAAAATTCATTGCGGCTTTGTACAAAGCCTTCGTCGGCAGTGATGCCAGTTTGTTTGAAATCAACCCGGC
>JBCCSR010000729.1:0-3747 GCA_039199865.1 Bacteroidota bacterium | reverse complement strand
TTTTCATTGTTATAGCTTTTAATTTTTACGTTATTCCAGACCATTTCAGCCATTCCTTTACCCTTGGAGCAAAAGAATAGTGGATCAATAAGCGTGGCTAGTCTTATTGAAATAACCATAAAATGTTACAAAAATGTAAGGGCCAGCTCGTTATGGAGCTAGCGCAAGAATGTTTCTTGTGTCAGAATAAATTGGTCAGTAAGTGAATTGGTGTTGCTGACAACATCTTGGTGAAAAATAAAGGGAAAGCGTTTTGGTTCGTTTCATTTTGGCTTTGAATTATTTTTCTTGTTTTCAATTTGGTATTTGCTAAGTATGTTGATGCCAATTTTTATTTCGTAACCAGTTGGAAGGATTTTTTTTGAAAAAAATAAATCTTTCTTGCCCCCGCTCAATATTGGGGAAGTCGTTCAATTTTGGATTACCTTTTATTCATTCAGAATAACTTTAGTAAACAAGGCCTTTGCTTGTATGATTCAATGATATTGTGTTAGGCCATTTTACAGCATTGATCTAGCACCAACATTTCCAGCAAATTTTTCAACAGATGAAAACTCGAATTTATTTTTTACTATTCCTAGCGGGACTGTGTTTCCATTCTGGCTTTGGCCAAGATGTAGAAGGTTTGATCCAGGAAGCCAAAAGTATTAAAGCAAAAGTCAAGAACACTTTAAGCGATACCCTTAACATTAGTGGTGGCATTTCTGCAAGCAGTGAACTCAACATGATCAGCGGTAGTCCACGTCGCTCCGGTCCCTTCAACTACCAATTGAATGGTGCCTTGAATATTTCCAAGTATGGATTTAGCTTGCCCTTGTCGCTCAACTTTTCTAACGAACGCTTTGTCTACAATTACGATTTACCCGCTATTCGTTTGCCCAGTTATTCCTTTGCGGGAATGACGCCAACTTTTAAGTGGGCCAGTTTGTTGATCGGAGATCGAACGATGGATTTTTCGCCTTATACTTTATCTGGTCATGGCTTTCGTGGGTTGGGGACGGAGTTAAAACCCGGCTCTTTTTATTTCGCTGCCATGTATGGGCATTTGCAAAGGGCCCAAGCCGAAGACCTCAACAGTTTGCAATCTTTGGATCCCGTTTATAAACGGATGGCTTGGGGGATGAAGATGGGCTATGACAATGGAACGGAAAATATTTATTTCATTTTGTTTCGAGGTTGGGATGATCCCAACTCTTTGGATTTAACCGAAAACATTCCGGGGGGCTCTCCGGCAGACAATACTGCAGTGAGTATTCAAGGACAAAAACAGTTGAGCGAAAAATATACCCTGTCAATAGATTATGCGCTGAGTGCTTTTACCGAAGACCAGCGGATGAATCGCTCGGACGAAAACGGTGTGTTTCCTTCGGTACTGGGTTTGTTTAAACCGCGAGTAAATTCCCAATACTTTCATGCGATCAAGACCAGCTTGGGCATGCAAGTCAAATGGGGACAATTCAATCTAGTCCACGAATGGGTACAGCCGGGCTATCGAACCTTAGGAGCTTTGTTTTTCAACAATGATTTTGAAAACTGGACCATCGGAACCCAGCTCAATCTTTGGGAAGACAAAATTTCCTTGAGTACCAACACGGGGATACAAAGAAACAATCTCAATGGCGAACTCCCGAATACTTCTCGCCGCTTTGTGGGCGACATCAACGCCACCTTGACCTTGAACGAAAGCCTTAATATCAACACATCCTATTCCAACTTTAGAAATACCAGTAAGTTGAGCACTTTAAGCCAACCTCAAGTTTTGGTTGATTCGCTTATTTTATCGCAAGTCAACCAAAACGCGAATATTTCGGTATCCTATTTATCAGGGGAGGAAAAGAACTCCACTTACACGGCTGCCTTTTCTTACAACCAAGCCAACAGTATTGAAAATGATCAAGTACAGGAAAATGGTTTGATGAGAAATTATATTGCCAGTCTATCCCATTCTTATGTGTTTACGGAATCAAAGTTGAGCTTAACCTCGGCAATGCTAGCGACCTGGAATCAAACTGCCCTGCAATCGATCTTTTCCCCCTCCCCAACGATTTCGGTACAACAATCTTTTTTGGAAGAACAATTGAAAGCGACGAGTAATTTTTCCTACGTGTGGATCTACACAGATGGGCTATTTAGCAATAGCGTCATCAACTGGCAAGCGGGAGTAGATTATACTTTGTTTGAAAAGCACAGCTTGTCGATGAGTTTTGCATTGATCAATCGGAAGTTGGGGGAAATGGGGGAGGAGCCAATGGAGGACTTAGCCACAAGTCATTTTACCGAAGCCATCTGGCGACTGGATTATCGTTGGAGGTTTTAGGTCAGTTCTAGATCCTGTCGTACTCGTTGGACAATGGCTTTGATGCTATTGACTTTTTAAGAACACAATCAACTCCAGGATAAAAAATAGAACCCCTGGTAAAACATAGGCTCAAGGGGTTCTTTTTTAGGCTACTTATTGCTGCTTAGCGAATGATAAATTGTAGGTTTTCACTTTGTTGGTCCTTAAAATGGAGTCTTAGTGAATAACTTCCACTGGCCAGTTGCGGCAAATGAATGAAGGGGCTAAAGCCCTGGAAATTGGTCGATCTATCCAAGACTTGCTGTCCCAGCAGATTAAAGACTTGGTAACGATAAAGTTCTCGTCCTGCTGCCATTTCCAACTGGAAAGCGCCATTATTGGGATTTGGGAAAAGTTGGGTTCTAGCCTTTTTGTGTTGCTCTTTGTCTACGGGATTGATTGGGAGTCGATCACTGAACATAGGACATTCACAAGGTGACTTTACGCGAATGCTATGGGAGCTCGTCGAACAAATATTGCCATTTTCAAACCAAGTAACCACAACAGAATAGTTGCCGACTTCACAGTTATGAGTGATAGAAGGATTACTAGAACCATTGTTCCATTCGATCCCGTAAATCATATCTTTTCCAAAGTCAATGTTGGCCGTAATGGTTGTAGAACAGGCTTGACCAAATTGACCAGGGGCAGGTGCTGTACTGAAAGTAATAGTTGGCGTAGAAGGACAACAAATTGGATCTGGTGCATAGGTCACCCCAAAAATGGGGAGGTCACAATCTTGTGAGGAAGTCGTTTCTCCGGGCATACTTTGGGGGATGGGCAGATCATTACAGTAAAGCGTAAAGTCTCCAAAGGTATTGGTCAATACTGGACCCAAAGTCCATTCGTGCGAGTAATAGACAACTAAATGTAAATCGTAATGGTCAGGTGTCAGATCACATTCTTCTGGAAAAGTAAAGGTCAGTGTTCCCGAACTACTTCCACCAAGATAAGATAAGGTTTGGGTGTCAAAAGGAGTTTCGTAAACTACACTTCCTCCCATTCTCAACTCAAATCTTCCATCCATTAAGATGTCGTGATTGCTTAGATTGAAAGCGGTGTAATCGAGTACGATTTGGTCTTCTGCCAAATAATTGCCTTGGTTGTTGGGATATTCGAAGCGGATACTCATTGAAGAATTGAGGGGATTTTGTCCCCAAGCCAAAGGGCTCAAGAGGCAGAGAAATAGAAAAGTAAATAGAGGTGTTTTTTTCATTGCTTTAAGTTTTTGATTTTTTGATTGATTTTTTAGTGCGAGGCCAATAGTGATTGACCAATGCCTATTCGGGCTGCTGGACCAAAATAATTTCACTCATTTTTGCGGGGCTTCCATCATTGAGGATGGGTTTGAAAACAAAATACCACTGCTCATCTTTCCCCACTTTTTGATCGATTTGAGCTACATCGGG
>JBCCSR010000728.1:0-3752 GCA_039199865.1 Bacteroidota bacterium | reverse complement strand
ATTATCGTTTGGAGGATTTTGTCAATCAGGATGTCCGACTCTTTGCCCATTTCATTGTAACTGGACTTACGTTTAAGATTTAGTGGGCTTTAAAAATCCAGGTAAATCTGGCGAAGTACTCTTTCCATTTCTTGTTTGTAGGGTCTTGAACTGCCCGGAAAATTATTGTGCATAAAACTAAAGATCAAGGTTTTGCCACTGCTTGTAAGGAGGTAACCACTCAAGCAGTGAACGTGGCTAAGACTTCCCGTTTTGGCATAAACAAAGACTTGTCCATCTCCTCGACCATACCAATCTTTGATGGTCCCGGATTGGCCTCCAGCCGGAAAAATTTGCCAGAGCTTTTGACTTGGGATTTTGCGGTAGAGTTTTTCCAATACCGCAACCGTGGTTCGAGGACTCAGCAAATTGTAGCGCGACAAGCCCGAACCATCTCGCCAGCGAGGCCTCACACTTCCTGTAAATAAGTTTTTGTGTGCATAGTCGAGGGCTTTTTGAACACTCAAAGTATCGCTAAGCTGGTGCGCACAAAGCAATAGAAGTTGCTCGGCCACAAAGTTATCACTAGCGTGCATCATTTGCTGATAAAGTTGCCAACTGGGTAGACTCATTAGAGTTTGCCGGTCAGCTGGTGGCATCGCTTGGTAGGGCGAAAGCGCGACTTCTTGAGGGAGTTCTTTTTGTAATAAACTGATCAATAAAGTATCCCCATATTTGAAAGGAATATCTCTTTCTATGCGATAGGCTGTGGCCTTTTCACGATGAAAATGAAAAATATTGCGCTCAGTATCTCGAATGATTTGATTGCCTTTTCCACCAAAGCTGTCTCGATGTTGAAGAAGGTTAGAAAAAAAGGTTGGCTGTACGGAAAATGTGGTCTGTTGGGCCTTTTTAGAAAAGCGAACAATATTGCCGTGAATGGGAAAGGGAGACTTCTCTGCTTGGTAGTCGTAGTAGTAATCATCCCAGGCCCAACCCGCTCCGAAATGTTGATCTTGAAAGTTGTGGGAAGAAAAAAGTAGGACTCGTTCTGGACGTGCTTGCAAAAAACGCAGCACTTTGTTATGTTCGGGTAGATAAGGGTTCAAGAAAGATGGATCGCCCGTACCCCAAAAAAACAAAGAATCATTTTGGCTGTAGTATTGGAGCGCAGGAATGCTATCACCGAGCACTTCCGTACAAAGATAAAGTGTGAGGATTTTGGTGTTGGAAGCAGGAGTGAAATGACGATCTGCATGTACTTCGTAGATGCTTTGTCTACTCTGTGGATCATACAACAGAAACCCCGTAAATCCCTGATTGAAAACAGCAGATTGCTGGAGATAGGTCCTAAGAGATGCTTGTTTTTTTTGTAGTAACTTTCTGGAAGAGTGACAAGCGGTCAGCAGCAACAAACAGTACAGGGGCAGTACCTGGGAAACGATTTTTGTAAAAAGGAGTTGTTGGGAACGCAAAGGCATAGTACTATTTTTGATCAATCGCTTGACAAATAAATCTTAACTTTAGAGTACCTCAGTAAAACGGATTATTGTTTTAATCAGGGGAATGGAGAGGGATCAAGTGAATAAAGACAAGTTGTTGAAGATACACGTGGAAAATTAAAAATATGTTTGCTCACAACAAAATTTTTGCAATCTTAATTCAGCTGATTTTTATCGCTTTGGGTACGCTTCCATCGGAAGCACAAGAGGGCCAAGCGATTATGGACAGCTTGGAAGCCAAAGTGATCGTTCTGCGGAATCAGCAGGAACAAATTCCCATTAAAAACTTGGGGCAAAAGACTTTTCGGGTCTACACTTTTGGACTAGGACAGGACAATATTTTTCAATCAACCCTAGAAAAGTATGTCCCTTTCCAAACCTCTTCCTCCACAGATGTACTGAAGCAAAGTGAGGAAATAGTGAAGGCGTCTTCCTCCGATTTACAAAATATTATTGGAATCAATTTAGAAGAGCTGAAAAAGCAAGAAGGGACGGAAGAGTGGAGGAAACTGTGGAGAGAACAAAGGCATCTGTCTACGTCTATTCTGGTCCTCTTTACGGAAGACTTGAGAGAGACCTCCTTTCCTGATGAGCTCAATTGGTTTCAACAGGTTGTGTTGGTCCGAGGCCTTGGGAGACACTTACAGTCTTTGGCGGCTCAGTTGATCTTTGGAGGGGTGGGAGCGAAGGCAAGGTTGGATCGGGATTGGCCTCCCTTTGTCCAGGGAAGCGGTGAAGATACTGCGGGGGCTTTGCGTTTGCGCTATTCACCTCCGGCCTGGTTGGGGCTGTCCAAATCGTATTTACAAGACAGCATTGAACAAATTGCCCGGGCGGCCATAGCGGCGAAGGCTTTTCCTGGGATGCAGGTATTGGTGGCCAAGGACGGGCACGTGGTTTTTCATCAAGCATATGGGCATCACACCTATGAGCGAAGTCAAAAGGTTCAAGAGCGTGATTTATACGATTTGGCTTCGGTGAGCAAGATTACAACGGCCTTACCCGCTTTGATGAAGTTGCACGGCGAAAATCGCTTTGATTTGGATGCTCCTCTAAAAAAGTATTGTCCAGAATTTAAAAAATCGAATAAGGCCGATCTGGATTTTAGATCCATTTTAGCGCATCAGGCCAGATTGAAACCTTGGATTCCCTTCTGGAAAAATACGCTGCGCAAGAATGGGCAATTCAAATGGCGAACCTTCAAGGAAAAAACTTCGCGTCGATTCCCCGTTCGCGTAAGCAAGGGATGGTATCTCCATCGAAAGTACCGGAAAAAAATCTACAAGGCCATTCGCCAATCTCCACTCAACGAAACACCAGGCTATCGTTATTCCGGACTGGCCTTCTATTTATTTCCTGAGTTATTGGAACGGATGATGGGACTTCCTTTTGAGGAATATTTGCAGCAAACCTTCTATCGTCCATTGGGGGCACATTCATTGGGCTTTAATCCCTGGAAACGGATTCCGCTAGAACAAATCATTCCCACCGAGAGAGATACTTTTTTCCGTAAGGAATTGTTGCATGGCTTTGTACACGATGAAGGAGCCGCAATGATGGGAGGTATTTCTGCCAACGCAGGCTTGTTTGGCAATGCCAACGACCTGGCAAAATTGCTCCAAATGTATTTGAATAAGGGCAGCTACGGCGGACAGTCTTTTATCGCTGCTTCCAGTTTGGATACTTTTACCCATTGTCATTACTGCCAGCAGGGCAATCGTAGAGGCTTGGGTTTTGACAAACCTTTGATAGTATACCATCCACAAAGAAGTTCGACTGCCCGATCTGCCAGTGCTGCCAGCTATGGGCATTCGGGTTATACGGGTACTTTTGTTTGGGTGGATCCGGAGGAGCAGCTGATTTATATTTTTCTTTCCAATCGAGTTCATCCCAGTCGGGAGCGTCGTCAAATTTATCAATTGAATGTCCGACCCAGGATTCATCAGTTGATTTACGATTCGTTTTTGCGCCAAGCACAATAATTGTTCCTTCCCTCCATTTATATTGTTGATAAAATGAAAACAATAGCTCACCATAGTGAGTTTGGTTTATGGGAGCATTGCTCAACTTTGGATGCGAACCAGTGAGGCCATGCTCTGAAGAATTTGTTTTATTGAATTTATTCACCTCAAAAAAAATCGATTGATATGTCATCGTTAAGACTAGGAGATACTGCTCCTAACTTCCAAGCCCTTACCACTGAAGGAGAAATCGACTTTCACCAATGGCTAGGTGAAGGCTGGGGCGTTTTATTTTCTCACCCTGCTGATT
>JBCCSR010000727.1:0-3755 GCA_039199865.1 Bacteroidota bacterium | reverse complement strand
GTTTTTCACAGTTACATGGTATTTCGTTCTCCGTCTTAATCTTATTTTAACAGTTCAGTTTTCCCCATGTGAGAAATGCGATGAAAATCAAAACCTTTTGCATCTAGGGTCACTTGATCTACGGGATAAAACCAAGGCTTTAGCGTGAGTGTTGCTTTGCCCAGAACATGCTCTTTTTCCCAATCGAATCGCAAATCTAAAATGGTATGCAACAAGTCATTATCTAGCGTGTAGGAAGGTGCATAGGGGGGCAGTTGAAAGTCTTCAACTGATTTGAGTTGGGTTGGCTTTGGTGCAGTAACCACCATTGTATCGAGGTTGCGTTCTTCAATGGTAACCTCCGGAATGCTTGCGTCGCTAACTGTCTTTTGGGTTCCTTTACATCCCAACAGCAATAATAGACTCAGGCAAAGTAAGCTGCTTAGTGCTTTCATATTTGTATTTCTCTTTGAATAATGCGCAAAAATAAGGATTATTTGAATGGCAAATCATGGATCAAATGGTTACTGTAGGATAATTTACTGCTTTGAGCACCTATTTGACAATCACCTTCAAGAATAAACGGATAAATCAGCAACATGAAATGAAGGCGTAGGACACGTTACACAAAATTTAGTATAAAGTTTTGCTGTCCCATTATCAATGTCAAATCGTATCAAAGTATTGGCCATTCTTTGGTTTCGATGCTTTTTGAATGCAGCTTTGGCGGGATGTTTTGAAAAAATCGTTTAAAAATATCATCAAAACAATTAAAAATTAATATTTTTGAATCAAATAGTTTAAAATTATAAGTCATGAAACGGAATTATCCCTTTCCGATGGCTGATGAGCAGGGAGCGGATACCAGTAATATCCAAACAGTCCAGTTGCAGCAGTTGGCTGCTCAGAAGGAAAGCCTTTCACTTGAACAAATTAAAGTCTGTATCAGTAATCATCATTTATTTTTGAGTACTGGGGGAGCCGGAGGAGATTGGACGACCATCTTGTTGAAAGGGCGCGTGTTGGGCATCTATACTGGGGGGGATGGCCAAAGCGGAGCGCAAGCCAGTTTTGAACATTTACATCTCGGATCAGAGCAATTTCCCACTCCAATTGAATTGCCTTTCAGTAATTTTTGTTGTGTTTATGCTCCCTATGTCGATTTCAGTCAAAGCAATCTGACTTATTGCTTGTTTACCGATGCTTTTTTAACAAATACCAGCTTTGTCGACGCCAAATTGTATAATAGCGATTTTTCAAGAGCCAATCTTAGTAATGCTGATTTTACCAATGCTGATTGTAGTGGGGTGGATTTTGAAAACTGCAATTTGCAAAGCGCGAATTTTACCAATACCAATTTGCGAGGGGCGCGTTTTCCCGGAGCTAATTTGCAAGGCGTCATTTATTGACCAACAAGGTCCAAGGGGAGAGATGAGGTTTTGAATGAAAAACAAAACCTCATCTCTGCTACAAATATTAAAGTCGGTTAAACGGCTACATTGTAGTTTCTTAAGGCATCATTTAAAGATACTTTTTTGTCGGTACTCTCTTTTCTCTTGCCAATGATCAGTGCACAGGCCACTTGATAAGTTCCTGCCGCAAACTTTTTTGGATATGTTCCCGGAATAACTACCGAGCGGCCGGGGACTCTTCCCTTATAAGTTTTTGGTTTTTTACCCGTGACATCAATGATATGAGTCGACTGCGTGAGCACGACATTTGCCCCAAGTACGGCCTCTTTCTCCACTCTGACTCCCTCTACGACAATGGAACGCGAACCGATAAAACAATTGTCTTCAATAATGGTAGGAGCCGCCTGAGGTGGTTCCAATACCCCACCAATGCCGACGCCACCACTTAGGTGAACGTGTTTTCCAATTTGAGCGCAAGAGCCAACCGTAGCCCAAGTATCGACCATCGAACCACTATCGACGTAAGCACCAATATTGACATAGCTGGGCATCAAAATGGCTCCGGCTGCAATGAATGCGCCGTGTCGGGCAATGGCATGGGGAACGACACGAACGCCTAGTTTTTTGTATTTCTTTTTGAGTGGGATTTTATCGTGAAATTCAAAAGGTCCTACTTCTAGCGTTTTCATTTGCTGAATGGGAAAGTAAAGGGAGACTGCTTTCTTTACCCAGTCATTTACCAACCAATCGCCTTTACCATTGGGCTCGGCAACGCGCAACTCTCCTGCATCCAACAATTTGATTACTTTCCGAATGGCTGCTTTGGTAGTGGCTTTCTTCAAAAGGCTTCGGTCTTTCCAGGCCTTCTCAATAGTCGTTTGTAATTTTTTCATATTTATAATAAAATGTGTTTGAATATATTGAATCAGCTTCTAGCTGAATAAAAGATCAGGAAAATCACATCATAATCTGTAAGGCAATAAATTGGGTACTAAAGCCTACCACAAAGCCACCATAAATATCTTGCAGGGTATGTACATTGAGCAGCAAACGGGCAGTGCAAACCATTCCGGCAAGCAGAAGGGTCAACATCAATAGGGCATTCATACTTACCTGGATGGTTCCGAAGAGTCCAGTATGCAATAAAAAGGTATTGTAGCTAAATAGTAACATGGTAAGAACTACCATCCCTACCATGCCACCCATCCCAACGGCATGCAAGCTGATTTTGGAAAACAAATTGACGATAAAAGCCATAAATAAGGCAATGGTGGTTCCCAATACGAAGATTTTGTAAGCAGTGGGAATATCTGGATGCTCATACAGATTGCGAAACATCCAAATGTAGAAAATGCCAGTAAGGATGTACGGACCAATTCTTTCTCGCCTGTCATGCATTTGAAAAGAATTAATGAGCCCCAGAAAACGCATCATGACAATACCTACCAAAGGAATCAAGAAAGTAGACATGAAAATAATGATCACGAATAAAAGGATATCACTATTCCTACCTGCACCAAAAATATACGGATTGACCATTCTCAAAATGATCAGCATGTAAGTGAGCAAGAGCAAGGGATGAAAGACAACGGAGAGAAAGTGGGCTATTGATCGCAGAATGAACATCAAAATTCTTTTTTGAATGAGATACGTAAAGTTAGGAAAATAAAACACCTCCCACGACAAATGTTTCAAGCAAAGAGTAGAGATTAGATGATTTGACTAAACTCTACCTTCATTTATTCATTTTTTTTGTCGGCGTGGGTGCTATTTTCCAGGTCATAAACTTTGATGATTTCTACCTCTACTCGACGATTTTTTTCGCGATCAAGCTCGGTTGTATTGTCGGTTACCGGTTTGCTGGCACCAAAGCCGATGGTTTCAACTCGTAGAGGATTGATGCGTTTTTTGTAGACCAAATAGTTTTTGACCTCTTCTGCCCTTTCTTCTGATAGTTTGAGCAAAGCGTCTACATCTCCCTGATTATCGGTATGCCCTTCGATACGAATATTGATATTGCTGTTTTCCTCTAAAAAGTCAGCAATTTCATCCATTGCTGAATAAGATTTGGTGAGGACCTCTGCTTTGGACTGTTTGAAATAAATGGGAGATAGGCTAAGGCGTGTTCCTTCTTCCAAAGGAGTTACCTCTAAATTGATTTCTTTTTCTTTATAGTAAACGTAGTCTTTACGGTAATGGACGATTTTTTCTTCTGTCAAATAGCCAGGCTTTTCTACCAATAGGCTAAAGTTTACCCCTTTGGGTACAGATACTTGGAAAGACCCATCATCAGAAATGTATACATTCCGAAAATTTTTGTCATTGGCATCCCCCATCTTGATACGGGCATTTTTGACGGGTTGG
>JBCCSR010000726.1:0-3759 GCA_039199865.1 Bacteroidota bacterium | reverse complement strand
TTTAACCAACATATAAAGACTGGCGGCCATTATGACAAAAAACAAGAGCAATACGAGATAACCAGAACTTGGACGATGAACTTTTTCTTGCATGATTTTTTGAGTTTGATATTAAAATGATATCATAAATATGTCAAAATAATTTTAAAATGACTCATTTTTATCTATAAAAAATGCAGAAAACTCGATAAAAGGCAGTGGAATTAGACTTCGGTTAGTTTCCATTTCCCCTTTCGGAAAATGACAATACAGAGTAGGGCGAGCATAGATTCGCTAATGGCTACCGCCCAATAAACCCCCTCAGAGCCCCATTCGAAGTTAAAAGCCAGGCCATAAGCTAGTGGAATTTGGATCAGCCAAAAACAGATAAAGTTGATCCAGGTGGGCGTTCGGGTATCTCCGGCACCATTGAAAGCCTGCCCAATGACCATTCCGTGAGCAAAAAACAAATAGCCAAAGCTAATGATCCGCAAACTTAGGGTGCCCTCCGCAATGACGCTTTGGTTGGAAGGTTCGAAGATCGCGACCAGTTGAGGGGCAAAAAAGAAAAAGATCAGGGCCACGCTTACCAGAAAAGTCATGTTCAAGTTGGCGGTACGCCAAACGGATTTTTCGGCTCGATCGGGTTGATTGGCACCAAGATTTTGGCCCACCAGGGTCGCCGCCGCATTGGCCATCCCCCAGGAGGGTAAAATGGTGAAGATGATGATGCGGATGGCGATGGTGTAGCCTGCAACGGCTTCGCTGCCAAAGTTAGAAACGATTCGCATCATAAAAATCCAGCTGGCAGAAGCAATAATATACTGACTGATTCCCCCAACAGATACATTCAATAAGCGAAGAATAATATCAAATTTGATCCTCAGATGCCGCCCCATTACCCGCACGATATTGCGTCCATTGAACAAGACGTACAATTGATACAAGACGCCAATCCCTCGACCGGTTGTAGTGGCGATGGCAGCCCCTGTTAAGCCCATTTCTGGAAAAGGGCCCCAACCAAAAATCAAGCAGGGATCGAGGATGATATTACAAATATTGGCAATCCAAAGCGATCGCATGGCCACACTTGCATCGCCAGCTCCCCGAAAAATACCGTTGAGCAGGAAGAGCAGCATGATGCTAATGTTGCCCGCAAATAGAATCCGCGTATAGTTGAATCCTTCCTCGATGAGCTCGGGACTACCTCCCATCAAACGGAGGACATCTTTGGCAAAAATGAACCCCAAAACCCCTAGTATGGCCGAGGCAACCAGTGCAATAATCAACACTTGTACGGCGACCACTGCCGCTTCGTCTGTTTTTTGCTCGCCAACGCGTCGAGCGACCATGGCTGTGGCGGCCATGCTCAAACCAATTGCCGTAGCATAAATCAAGGTAATCACTGACTCCGTCATCCCAACGGTGGCAATGGCATTGACGCCCACCCGAGCGACAAAAAAAGCATCGACTACGGCAAAGAGCGATTCCATGACCATTTCCAAAATCATAGGAATGGCCAATAAAACAATTGCCCGGTTGATGCTACCAGTGGTAAAGTCTTTTTCGGTTCCTTTAATGGCCTTGATGATGAGTTGGAATATCCTTTTCATGCAAATCGATCCTGCGCAGTGGGAATGAATAAAGTTAATATTAGTTCGCGACGAAAAAAAATAGCCAGGTTTTCAACCAAATTGATGAAATAAGCTTTCTATAGTAGAAGCCTACCTTATTTCAGTACTTTGTTAATTGACGTAAAATCATCGGACATCTGGTGGAAAAGCCGTACAAATGTACAAAAAGTGGTGGGTCGCTTTCCACTATGCTCCAAATTAACGTTTGGCAGACCAAGAATGTGAACAAATCTTTGTAATTTTAATATATTGTTGCCATGGATCAACTTGGAAAAGAAACTTCAAAAGGCCAAGCGCCCACTACAATTAAAATGCTTTTTATTTAATTCCAAATTACGCTATAAACCATTTCCTATGCAAAAACATCGACTTATTCACACGCTCCTATTTTGTTTCCTCTTTTGCTGTATGCTGGAAGCACAACAATTGGTGGGTAGCTCTGACCTGGGTACGCTATCCAAAGAAAACATTTCCATGGAGTATAACATTGAAGCAGAATATGGGGTAAAGTTGTTCAAAATTCTCTACGAAACCCCTGATATCCAAGGAGTAAAAGATACGGCTTCGGGTTTGTTGGTTTTACCTGATGTTCCTGGTAATATTTATCCTTTACTTTGCTACCAGCACGGTACGGTGGCTGGACGAACGGATGTTCCTTCCAATTTGGCAGGCGGCTCGGATTTAGCCATTGTTTTTGCGAGCATGGGCTACGTGACCTCTGCTGCGGATTATCTCGGTCTTGGTGAAGCCCGTGGACTGCATCCATACGTACACGCTGATTCGGAAGCCTCTGCCGCTATCGACATGTTATTTGCCGTTCGACAATATGCGGCAGAAAATGATGTGTTTTTGAATGATCAATTGTTCATTACTGGTTACTCTCAAGGAGGCCATGCGGCAATGGCCGCTCATCGAAGCCTTCAGGCAGATTATGGTGATGAGTTCACGGTAACGGCTGCGGCACCCATGTCGGGTCCGTACAGTATTTCTGAAAAAATGATTGATTTTACTTTAGGGGATCAAGAGTACCAATTTGTATCCTATTTGGCCTACACGGCGCTGTCCTACAATTTAGCCTACGGAACGCTCTACAACGATTTGGAGGAATTTTTCAAGCCTCAGTTTGTATCAACAATCGAGGGCTTTGTCAATGAGCAATACAATTTGTTTACCATGAATCTCCTCTTAATTGGTCACCTAGGACAGTTGGGAGGGACGATTCCCAAACTCATGTTGCAAGACAGTATCCTGGAATCTATTCAGACTGATCCGACCCATCCCGTAAACGTAGCATTGGCCGATAATGATGTTTATGACTGGGTACCAGATGCACCTACTCGAATGTATTACTGTGAGGCAGATGATCAGGTTACTTTTGAAAATGCCATTTTAGCCAATCAGGTAATGAACGACAATGGTGCTGCCGACGTAAATGCACTGAGTGTAGGGGTCAATCTCGATCACGGTGGATGTGTTCCTCCGGCAACAACTGCGGCCATCGAATTTTTCGCGGGCTTCCAACAGGTAACCACTAGTGTTTCCGTATTGGAAGATGTAGACAAGCGCTTTGATTTGCAACCCAATCCAGTGGGGGAGGAGTTGTGGCTAATCAGTTTGGATGAATCCATTCGTCAATTTCAAGTGCAAATTTTGGACAGCAATGGCCAACTATTGCGTAGCGAACAGTTCAACGGTAATGATCGAAATAGAATTTACGTAGCGGATTTGAGTGCAGGCTTGTACTTGGTCAACATCGTTACCGAACAGGGATCGACTACCAAGAAGTTGATCATTAGATAATTAAATTATTCAAAACAGCTTTTTTGAAGCCAAGCGGAGAAGTTTTCTACGGAAGACTTCTCCGTTTTTGGTACAAATTGGAATTGTCCAAAAGGAAACGAAAAAAGCTCGTTAAAGCACTGACTAAGCACTAGCTTTATTCCCGTTGACTATTCTTTGGTTTCAAAACCCTGCAAAATGCCCTTTTCCATGGCGGGAACCCCACGCTCCATCCATTGTGGTCGGGGAGCTCCTTTCAGGTAGTGGTCGAAAAACTGCGCCATCCGTCGATTGAAATCCAATCGGTTTTGGCGTTTGAGTGGCCAGTGAGGTTCGCCATTGTAATTGAGCAACCAGGCGGGCTTGT
>JBCCSR010000725.1:0-3783 GCA_039199865.1 Bacteroidota bacterium | reverse complement strand
GGCTTGGCAAAAAGCCCGAAGGGATAGTTGTCTCTCAGATCCGTCTTTTTGGTAAAGGGGACTTTGGATAAATCCGCTACCGTTTTAATGTCTCCGGGCAACAGGCCAATTTCATCAAATTGTTTTTTGTAAAAAGGAACCGTTTGATAAAGTCTTTGGACCAAAGTAGAAAGGCGGGCATTCTGCAATTCCCGCAGTTTCTCGATGGGCATACTTTCAATTTGGGCGTTATACATTTGTAAGCATTACAAGTTAATCAATTGTCCAATAATTTCTTGCGCGGAGGCTGCTTCTCCCATCAAGTTGGTTTGTTCAAAATAATTGTACCAACCTACATTGTCCACCAATTGCTGAAAACCATCAGCGGTGGCTTGGTCTGGGAATTTCCAAATCGCAAAATAATCATAGGCTGCTCTTTTGGTGGTAACCGTGGCATTGTCTGACCAAGTGAGTACTTCCACTCCCTTGGCCAATAGGTCTTGAATATGAGGACCAATGTTTGCCATGTAGGCCCCTCTTTCCTCAACCGATAGTGCCAACAACGCTGGCTTAGCATTCCATATTTCTACAAAATAAATCATTTTTTTTAATTTTTTGATGACCTTATTTTTGCGTTCCTTTTGAGATTCGATCGCAGTACTCTTCCCCCTGCTTTATCCCTGCCCTCCACTATCGAGTAATGCTTCGGGAGCACTTGTCTCATGCCCCTTAGTCGTGGATCGTAAAATCATATCTGCTGCTTTTTCCCCAATCATAATGGTCGGTGCATTGGTATTCCCCGAGGTAATGTTGGGCATAATCGAAGCATCGGCCACTCGCAAGCCCACCACACCGTAGACCTTCAATTCAGGATCTACGACAGCGCGATTATCAATGCCCATTTTGCAGGTGCCCACCATGTGATGATAGGTGCCACAAGATTTCCGAATATAATCTTCAAGTGCTGCTTCAGAAATATCTTTCCCAGGCAATACTTCTACCTTCATCCATTCTTGCATTGCCTTGGTGTAACCGAGTTTTCGACACAACTGAACAGCCTCATACAGCGCCTCATAATCGGCTTGCTCACCCAAGTAGTTGGGGTCCAAATAAGGTGCTTCATCGGGGTTGGCCGAGTTGAGTTTGAGCACTCCCCTGCTTAACGGACGAATCAGGCCTGCACACAGAGTAAATGCATTCTCAGGCCCCTCAAAGCCAGGCGCATAATAGGGCAAACCCATAAAGAGTGGTTGTAGATCCGGACAGATCAATTCGGGACGACTTTTCCAAAACAATTGCGCTTCCAATAAATTGGCTTGGGGAGCGGGAATCGCCTGCTTGGCTTCAAAGATGACACTAACCAACAAGTGATCATGCAAATTTTGGCCTACTCCGACAACATCGGCTACCGGATCAATGCCTTGCTGCTTTAACTCTACAGCATTTCCAATCCCCGACAACAACAATAACTGGGGAGAACCGATTGCGCCTGCACAAAGGATCACCTCTGCTGAAGCCTGTGCCTTGGTCATTTCCCCATCTTTTTTGAAAACCACTCCCGTGCATTGTTTTCCATCAAAAGTCAATTTTTGAGCTGCTGCATTGGTCAGGACGGTTAGGTTTTCTCGCTCAAGAATAGGAAGTAAAAATGCTTTAGCGGTAGAACATCTTTCTCCTTCCGGAGTGACGGTCAAATCATTCATGCCCGCTCCCCAGATATCCGTATTAAAATCGTCTGTAAGGGGTAAACCCAACTCCTGGCAAGCCTGGATAGCCACTAAAGAAACCGGATTAGGTTGCTTGATACTCGTGACCTGCAAGGGACCACCGACGCCGTGGGTAGCATTGGCCCCTTTTTCATAGTGCTCCGATTTTTTGAAATAGGGAAGGATACTATCATAATCCCAACCATAACAACCTTGATAGGCCCAATTGTCGTAATCGGAACGATGCCCACGAATGTAGATCATTCCATTAATGCTGCTACTGCCCCCCAAAGTTTTTCCCCTGGGCCAATAGCGAGGCGTATTGCCCGCACTTTTTTGTGGGACAGTCATGTAGGCCCAGTCTCGTTCCGTTTGCCAAGTTGCGGGCCAAGCCGCAGGAATATGGATATTGGGATCGCTATCCGGGCTACCGGCCTCAATCAATAATACTTTTGTATTGGGATTGGCGGATAGTCGATTGGCCAGTACGCAGCCCGCCGAACCCGCACCAACGATGATGTAATCGAAATTCATGTGCTGTTGTTTTTTTGCTATTTGTAATAGACTTTACGACGAAGGAGCTTTACCGTATAAAATGGATCGTTTTTTTCCTTTACAAAACCGTTCGTAGTGAAGTCTGATGAAGAAAAACAAGCAGGTGCAAACGGTACTAAACTTCCGTTGCTACTGCTTTTTTAATGCTGATGATTTGAGCTTGAGTCACGCCTTTCAAGCCTTCCACTCCGAATTCAAGGCCATATCCCGAGTCTTTCACTCCACCAAAAGGAACCATCGGATGAATAGCACCATGTTGATTGACCCAGACAGTACCCGACTCTATTTGAGCCGCTACCTTCGCAGCCGCTGCCAAATCATCGCCCCAGACGGATCCTCCCAAGCCCGTTTGCGTATCATTGGCTTTCGCAATGGCCTCGGCAACAGTTTGGTATTTTACGATTGGTAACACAGGCCCAAACTGTTCTTCATCAACGATTCGACTGCCATTGTCGACATCGCCAATCAAGGTGATGGGATAGAAATAACCTGGCCCTTCCATGGGCTCCCCTCCTCTGATAATGGTAGCTCCGTTGGCTTTGGCATCCTCTACCAGTTCTTTGACTTTATTGAATTGCATCTTATTCTGTACAGGTCCCAGCACAATGCCTTCGTCCATCCCGTTCCCCATTGGCATTTGATCCGCGAGATTTTTCAGAGTATTGACCACCTGATCGTAATCGCTTTCGTGTACATAGAGTCGCTTGGCACAAGCACAAGTTTTTGCCATATTGATAAAAGCTCCCCAGAAGAGATCCATTGCTTTTGATGGTAGGTCTGTTCCGGGCAAAATGATTGCGGCATCGTTTCCACCGCATTCCAGGGTCAAACGGGCCATATTTCCTTGGGAGGCCTGAATGATTTTGCGGGCCGTCTTCTCAGATCCCGTAAACATAATCTTATCTACCTGGGGATGCTCCACGAGATACGCTCCAACCTGGCCATCACCAGAAATAGCGTTCAAGACACCTGGAGGGAGTACCGTATTCATTAGACGAACCATTTCCAAAGTCCCAATGGTCGTATATTCAGAAGGCTTAATCACTACTGTATTACCTGCTCGTAAAGAGGGGATAATTTGCCAGATGGCAATCATCAAAGGCCAGTTCCAGGGAGCGATTGCTCCGACAACTCCAATGGGTTTTCGGTGCATTTCGTCCCTTCGAGTCTCATCCTCAAAAACGACTTCTACGGGAAGGTCGAGGGAGGCAGGAACTTGCGTCCAGCCAACACAGGCTTGCATTTCAAAGAGGGCACCGGGCCCTGCCAATGGCTTTCCTTGTTCTTGGGTAATCCATTTGGCTAAGTAATCTGTATTTTCGGTCAAGACTTCAGCGACTTGCATTAGAATTGTCTTTCGTTCGGTATCAGGTAGAGCGGCCCAGGCTGGCTGCGCATTTCTTGCTGCCGCAACTGCCGCAACTACGTGTGCTTGTTCGGAAACAGGAGCACGGCCCAGCAATTCTCCAGTAGCAGGGTTTTTTACATCAAATCCCTTTGTAGAGGTTCGACGGATGGGGGCGGGCCCGCTTTGCAGTCGGCT
>JBCCSR010000724.1:0-3790 GCA_039199865.1 Bacteroidota bacterium | reverse complement strand
TTTTAAAGCGGACCAGCCGGTCAATCTCCAATTCAAACGAACCAAGATTAGAAAGGTTTTGAAAGCCATTTTGAAACCCAATCGGGTGACATTTAAAGCGGTAGACAATCAAATCGTTTTATTTCTCCAACCCAAAGTGGCCCCGCCAGAGCGCATTCTCAGTGGTTATGTCGAAGAGATTGCTTCGGGAGAAAAGCTCATTGCCGCCAGTATCTTTTGTGAAAAGACAGGACGTTGGGCTTTATCAAACGAGTATGGTTATTTTAGCCTCCGTTTGCCCGAAGGCCCTAGTCGTCTAAGGGTCAATTACACTGGTTGTCAGCCTCTGAAGCAAGCCATCAATTTGATAGCAGATCAAGAACTCGTTTTTAGCCTTCAACCCTCACAGTTATTGACAGAAATCGTTGTTCGGCCCGATAGCAATGGCATTGGTAGCTACATTACGGGGTCCATCGGTAATCCCGTCCCGCAGCAGCTTACCCGTTTGAGTCCCGATTTGGCAGGAGAGAGCGATGTGCTGCGCGCCATTCAATTGTTGCCAGGGGTACAGACGGGGACTGATGGCTTTGGGGGAATCTATGTCCGTGGTGGCGGTGGCGGGCACAATTTGATGTTATTGGATGGAGCTACCATCTATAATCCGCTCCACTTACTCGGCGTATTTTCCATTTACAATACCAGCGCGATTCGAACCGCACGTTTGATGCGTGGAGCCTTTCCCGCCAGATTTGGTGGTCGCTTGTCTTCAGTCTTTGACGTGTATACTAAAGATGGGAGTCGCGAACGATGGGGGGGCGAAGCGGAGCTGGGATTTTTGAGTGGAAAAGCCAGTGTGGAAGGGCCTTTGTTCAATGGAAAAGGCAGTTTGTTTTTGGCCGGAAGAAGGAGTCATTTTGGTTTCTTGCTCAAGCCCGCTTTGCGCAACTCTTTTGCATCGTCCGAAGACGAGCGGCAACGATTTAATTTTTACGATTTCAATGCCAAATTCAACTATACTTTTTCTCAGAAAGATCGGCTCCTGATTAGTTTCTACAAAGGAGGAGATTTTTTTGAACGCATTTCGGAGGCCCAACAAGATCCCGCAGAGTTGTCTTTTGACTTAGAAGATGTATTGCGTTGGGGCAACACAGTGTTCAGTCTTCGTTGGAACCATTTGTTTGGCAAGCGTTTGTTCGCCAATACCATTGCGACGTACAGTTTCTATGATTATCAAAATGCGGCTTTAATTAGTTTTGAAGATGTGATTGAAGAAGATTTGTTTTTTAACTTCATCAATTATCGCTCACAAATTGAAGACTATTCCCTAAAGACTAATTTTGATTTTTTGGCTTCACCAACGCATCATTTCCGCTTTGGGGGAGGTGTTACCATTCATGGTTATCGCCCCTTTTTCGGTATTCTCGATGAAGAGTCTGATGTTTTTGGAACTTTAGATACGGATAGTTTGAGTTTGGAAGTGGTCTCTTCTTCCATTGATCCAGTTGAAGTGAGTGCCACGGGATTAGAAGCATATGTGGAAGACGAAATTACCTGGAAAGATCAGTGGCGGTTTAATCTGGGCTTGCGTTGGTCGGCCTTCAATAGTGTGGATTCTGATTTTGGAGAAAGTTATTTCTATTCCAATTTCGAACCTCGTATTCAAGTGGACTATCAAGCGAGTCCTCGCCTCAATTTACGGAGCTCTTTTGGTAAAATGGTGCAATATGTTCACTTGGTCTCTTCTGGAGAATTGCGCTCTCCCGCCGATGTTTGGCTCCCCTCCGCTGGATTTATTCCACCAGAAAAAGGATGGCTGGGAGAATTGGGAGGTACCTACACTTGGCCCAGCAATCTCCGTTTTTCTTTTGATACCTACTACAAAAAGATTGAAAATATTATTGCTAGCTTGTCCAACGGTGGCGATGAAGATCCAGTCCTTGGGGAGGGCTATGGTTATGGTTTTGAGTGGATGCTGGAAAAGCAGAGTGGTCGGACTGGAGGTTGGCTCAATTATACGCTTTCCTGGGCAGATCGACAATTTGGCGAAATCAACGATGGGCGTATCTTTCCGCATGAATTCGATGGGCGTCATCAAGTCAAGGTATTCGCTTTTCATCGGCTCAATTCAAAATTTACCTTTAGCCTCAACTGGATTTATCAGTCGGGACTCCCCATCATTGCACAGCTGGCCAATCAGAATCCATTCACTTTCCTTCCTCCCGAAGCCGAAAATGATGATCCTAAAAATGCCGATCGCGCCAGAGCCAGCCACCGTTTAGACTTAGCAGTATCCTACCAAATTCTGAACACCAAGTCGGAGCACCACTTTAAATTGAGCATCTATAATGTTTACAATCGAAAGAACATTGCCTTTCATCGTGCTAATTTTGATGAAGATGGGAATACGATTCTTAGTCCAGTACACCTAATGCCTTTTATGCCTTCTCTCCAATACCGAGTTAGGTTTTAGAAGGAGGGCCGTTTTATTTATCATTGGCTACTCCAGGTTTATTGGCGGCTGCTCTCAAAATGCTAATATAACAGTATTTAGCCTTTTTGAATGATCATACGAGAAATTTGAAACTTGATGTGATTTTGCTATTTTTCACAGTAAAAGCCAACTGTTCCGTTTTGTTGTACAGTCTCTCAAATCAAGTCAATCGGATTATTTGCTGTGCTAGGATATTGAACTTTCCTTTTTGGTGTGTAGTAGCTCTAGGTTTTCCAAATGCTGTTGTTTTTTGTTAAAAGATCTTCCAAATGACATTTTGGGAAATTGATGCATCTTTATTGTTGTATATTTTTTATTTTCTGGATATAACATGATATATTTATAAAGAATAGGCTAGATCAGAAAAGTACTTCATTTGATATGGCTACTATTCACAGCAACCACCACAACCGCGATTTATCCCAAAGATGCAATTAAGCATGGGTACCAAACGTAGTAAACCAATTTACTGTTAGAAACTTCCTACAACTGCTATACGTCGAACGATCCGTTCGTATTGTCCTTTTGCATAATCCTTACCAATGCAAAAGAGTAAGGCGTATTACAACTAATAATGCACGCAAAATGAGAAAATAGGCCACTCAGACGCGGATATTATTATTTGGATACCGCCTAAAGCCGTATTTGTCTTAGCTATCTTCCTTGGAAGGGAATTGAAAGGACAAACGGAAACATGCTAGATGATAGGCTTGGATGAAAGTCCAACGGCTAATGAATACTCCTTTGCATTGGGGGATCATTGCCGTGTCCTCCCAAACAACACTAAGGTCAAAAGTGTAAAAAATAATTACTTGAAGTGTTCACAATTAAAAATTAATCCACATTGAATTGGACAAGTTTTCCTCATTACAAACAGTTGGATTCTATGGACTGTGGTCCAACCTGTTTGCGAATGATTGCCAAATATTATGGCAAACATTACAATTTGAATTATTTGCGTGAAAAATGTTTTATCGATAATGAAGGAGTGAGTTTGAAAGGCATTTGTGAGGCCGCTGAGACCATAGGATTTAGGACGTTGGCGGTACAAATTCCCTACGCGGCACCCAAGGATAAAGCCTCTTTGATGCAAGCCAAATTACCTGCTATTCTACATTGGAACCAGCAACATTTTGTGGTGGTATACAAATTGGGCAAAAAGCATGTATGGATTGCTGATCCTTCGAGGACAAAAGCCAAACTAAAATTAGCAGATTTTAAAAAATATTGGCTCAGTAAAAATAATATGGGGATTGCACTAATGTTAGAGCCCAGTCCTCTGTTCTACGAAAGAGAACAAGTGGACCAAGCAACCTGGCG
>JBCCSR010000723.1:0-3804 GCA_039199865.1 Bacteroidota bacterium | reverse complement strand
ATATCTAAAGCCACACAAAAAATTAGTGTCGCAGCTCATTTTAGGCTTGTTATTGGGATCTATTTTTCAACTGATCTTTCCCTTTCTTACCCAAAGTTTGGTTGATATTGGCATTGATACTAAAAATCTAAGTTTTGTACATCTAGTTTTGATTGGTCAATTGATGCTTTTTGCTAGTCAGATGATGGTACGCTTTATCCAAAGTTGGATACTAATGCACATCAGTATTCGCATCAACGTAAACTTAGTTTCTGACTTCCTTATGAAGTTGATGAAACTCCCGCTGGGCTTTTTTGATTCTAAACATATTGGAGATTTATTGCAACGAATTGATGACCATAAGCGAGTCGAAGCTTTTCTGACGGAGTCGTCAATGTCAATTTTATTGTCACTGATGAATTTTATCATTTTTGGAGTGGTACTTCTGGTCTATTCCGTTCCGATCTTTCTGCTCTTTTTGATTTTCTCTGTGTTGTACGTAGGCTGGGTTTTAATTTTCCTAAAAAAACGGAAAGAAATTGATCAGACTTCTTTTTATCAGTTGGCCAACAATCAACATACTCTGATAGAAATTATCCAGGGTATGCCAGAAATTAAACTACAAGGAAGTCAGTTGAAACGCAGATGGAAGTGGGCCGATATCCAAGCCAAATTGTTTCGCATCAAGGTTCAGTCTATGGCTCTTACCCAATACCAAGACGGAGGCGCTTTATCTTTGAATCAACTCAAAGACATCATCATCACTTTTGTTGCTGCTAAAGCGGTGTTGGCGGGTTCGATGACCTTGGGGATGATGTTGGCTATTCAATACATTATCGGACAATTGAATGCGCCTTTGCAACAACTCATCAACTTTATCCGCTCTGCTCAGGATGCCAAAATCAGTTTAGAGCGTTTGAGTGAGATTCACGGAACCCAAAACGAGGAAGTAGAAGAAGTCAAAAAAATGGCAATCATTCCTCCCGGTGATATTGTTCTTGAAAATTTGTCCTTCGGCTATTCGCGGATCACTAGAAATGTGTTGCACAATATTAATCTCGTGATTCCACGTGGGAAAACAACAGCGATCGTTGGAACGAGCGGAAGTGGTAAGACCACCCTGATTAAATTATTGCTTGGGTTTTACCTTCCTGGAAAAGGAAAGATTAGGATTGGAGAGGTACCGCTGGATGGCATTTACAAAAAGCGTTGGCGCAAAGAATGTGGCGTTGTGATGCAGGAAGGCTACATTTTTTCGGATACCATTGCCAACAACATTGCGGAAAGTGACGATAGTGTCGATTATTCCAAATTGCTCACCGCGGCAACTGCAGCCAATATCATGGACTACGTCCATAGCTTGGCCCTCGGTTTTTCCACTCTGATTGGAGCTAGAGGGAATGGTTTGAGTCAAGGACAAAAGCAGCGTTTACTCATTGCTAGGGCAGTATATAAAAATCCGGACTTTTTATTTTTCGACGAAGCCACCAATGCATTAGATGCCAATAATGAAAAAATTATTATGGAAAATTTAAACCAATTTCTTATTGGAAAGACAGCAGTGGTCGTTGCGCACCGACTGAGTACGGTAAAAGCAGCAGATCAAATTGTGGTACTGGAAAAGGGAAGAATTGTAGAAGTGGGCAATCACAAAGATCTGGTGCAAAAGCAAGGAGCCTATTTTACTTTGGTCAAAAACCAATTGGAATTGGGAACTTAAATTACTTTTGAATGCATACCAATTGAATGCGGTAAAATCAAAATTCTAAATGTTATGTCTGAAGAAAATGGACAGGAAAAAGCCATGGTGGCCAATACCTCGTTTAGTGACATCGAGATCAATGACTTGATCGGAGAGGCACCCGGTTGGATTTTAAGGTCTGGTATCTCCATACTTTGTTTGGTGACTCTGGTAATCGGTCTTTTTAGTGTCATCATTCGCTTTCCAGATAAAATACAAGCTCCTCTGATCATTACGACAGAAAATCCACCCATCGCCATTATTGCCAAGGCCAATGGCCCCGTCGAAAAACTATTTGTGGAAGACCGGCAAAAAGTAGAGCAGGGAGAGGTGATTGCCTATTTGCAAAACACGACCAAATTGGAGGACGTGAAGCAACTGAATGCATTTATTCACCAATTTGAAAAGGTAGGAATCAATTGCTTGGCCTTGGATTTTCCGGAAGCCATTACCCTGGGAACTTTTCAATCAGAAGTAACTGCTTTTGAGCAAAAGTACAATGAATTCAAATCCTATTTACAACAAAAAAGCACTCAGCAGCGCCTTAGTGCCTTCGAGCAGGAGCGTCAGAAAATAGATCAGCTCAACAGTGTTTTTAAAAATGAAAGTAAATTGTTGAAAGATGAATTGCGCTGGAATGTCAAAGATAAGAATCGTTTTGAAAACCTGAAAGATCAGCAGATAGTGAGCGTTGCGGAATACGAGCAAAGAGAAATTGTGGTTGTACAACAAAAGCGTCAATTGGAACGCATTAATCGGGAACTGATCCAAAATGAAATTCGACAAAAGGAATTGCAGATTCAAGGATTAGAATTGCTGGAAGAACGCAAAAATACCATTCAAAAATACCTGCTGGCCTTGAAAGAAATGAAAAATAGAATTGCCAATCTAATTTTGGAATGGGAAGACAAATATTTCCTTCGAGCTGCAGTGGCAGGTACTTGTAATCTTCCCGTTGAATTGGTAGAAAATAAAGTAGTAACAACAGGAGAGACTGTTGCTTATATCATCCCCGGATCAGAGGCAGGGCAGATTGTTGCCCACGCAAAAGTAGATATGGATGGCATTGGAAAAATAGAAGAAGGCAATAGTGTTTTGATGCGACTCGATCCTTACCCTTACAAAGAATTTGGCATTATCGAAAGTGAAGTGATGAGCATTTCCTTGTTGCCTTCTACTCGAAACGAGGAGAACAGAAGATTTTACAATGTAGTCATCCCAATCGGAACAAGCATCAAAACCGATTACAATAAAGCCATTCCCTACCGGCCCAACATGAGTGGAGTAGGACATATTATCACCAAAGATAAAAGTTTGTTTTATCGCGTTTTTGAACAAATTATTCGCTTACTAAAAGAATAAGTTTATGGACTTAATGGATAAAATTCGTCAGATAGAAAGATTGGATCAGTTGATTCGCATGAAGGCTACCGGACCTCCTAAAAAATTGGCAGTCCGTTTGGACCTTTCTACTCGGCATACCTACAGACTGATCAATGAGTTGAAAGCCCTGGGTTTTCCTATCGCTTACAATAAAGACAAACAGAGCTACTACTATACCAACGAGGTGAAAATTCGCTTTGAAATTAAGGTGGAAGAAGAGAACATGGTGAGTGTCAAAGGAGGGGGCTTATGGTGTGCTTACGTACCAGGATTTTATATCCCCAAAAAGGAGCAATCACAGTTGGGGCTTTGTGCTTATTCCATGTCCTAACGTTACTCTCGGTGTTCGACGGCCAAAGTTCAAACGCTTGATTGATGCTTATGGCTTTTGCTGAGCTTATTCTTTAAACCATAGTGCTGAATCGCCTTTTCCTTGAGGGGGTGACTGCTCCATTTTTGCCATTTGTTGGTGTAAGGATCATAACCGCATTTCAAAGGTTTGCTGTAAGGGTCATTGGGTTTTTCTAAGTAGGCCCGGCAATCGGTACAAACGTGGCGAAACTCACAATCTTTACAAACTGAAATTTGATCTTTATTGATGTTCCAAACTTTTTTGAATTCATCTTGGTTTAATGCTTCTGCTAGAGTTGTGTTTGCAATGTGGCCATAAGTATTTGGCAGGGAGGGACAGTTTTTAATTT
>JBCCSR010000722.1:0-3804 GCA_039199865.1 Bacteroidota bacterium | reverse complement strand
GGCATCTGTAGCACTGCCATCATAGATAAAAGATACGCCAGAGAAATTGGCCAGTGGGATATCATTGCTAAATACCGGCGAATTGTTGTAGATATTGGTGTTGATTTCGGTGGTGAAAGTCATTCCGATTTCTCCGGGATTGACCAAATTATTGATAATATTTGCACGACAGCAGCGCTGGTAGGAAATGGTGTAGCTACCAGAATTCTGGGGCAGTGTGATCTCAAAAACGTAGGTCCCTTTTTCTACACAAATACCATTGGGAAAGATACAGACCGTGTTTTGCGGCATCAGGTCAATGGGCTCAATGAGGTCAATACTTTCATGAAAACTTTGCTGCAATTCATTTTGGTCATTGTAGATGCTGATGGCGGCAGGATCATCAAATTGAGCCCCTCCTCCATTGCAATCGCGCAATATTTCAATGGATATCTGGTAGGTGAAATCATTGGTTTGCACATAAGTGACACTACCTCCCAATATATGTCGGGCTTGTAGGGTGCCAGTGAGCAAAACGCAGAAACAGAGAAAGATAGAAAAACGGTGAAAACGCTTCATAACTTTAATTGTTGAATATGTAAATGGGAGTGCTGATTTCGGGCCGAAACTTCGTTGAGGACAGAACGTCCGTTGAAGGGCACTCCAAAGATAATGTATTTTTAGTTCAAACGAAAGAGTTGGGAGATACGTTGCCACAACCTTGTTGACTTTTTTAAGAGGTATGAATTGACTACGCGTAAATGGTTGGCTAAAAGTCAAAATTCCGTAAAAGGGCTCAATTCTTATTGCAGGATCTACAAATTGATTATCTTGCTTACACTTATCATAACCAAGATCTTAATATTATTTAGCATGAAACAATCTTATTTATTTCTCTTATTGATTAGTGTCTTTGTCATGGGGACGGGGGCGACTTGTAATAAAGAAGTTGCTAAAACCATGGAACAACCTGCACCTACCGAGACAGAAATGGTGTCTGTGGGCTCTACTCCTTTACCAAAGTACGATTATCGAACGGTTCCTGGCGATCCACTAGGAACGAAGATTTACACCTTGAGCAATGGCATGAAAGTATTTATGAGTGTCAACAAGGACGAACCTCGAATCCAAACCAACATTGCCGTACGTGCCGGCTCCAAGCATGATCCGGCAGATGCCACGGGGCTAGCCCATTATCTCGAGCATATGCTCTTTAAAGGGACAAGTAAAGTTGGGGCCTTGGATTGGGACAAAGAGAAAGTGCTGTTACAGGAAATTTCTGACCTTTACGAAGCGCATCGAGGGGAAAAAGATACGGACCAGCGAAAAATGATTTACGGGCAGATTGATAGTCTTTCCAACGAAGCGTCTAAATTGGTAGCGGCCAATGAGTATGATAAAATGGTTAGCTCACTCGGGGCCAAAGGGACCAATGCTTATACTTGGGTTGAACAAACGGTTTATATCAATGATATTCCTGCCAATGAATTGGAGCGTTGGATGAAATTGGAGTCAGAGCGATTTCAGGAATGTGTCCTTCGATTGTTCCACACCGAGTTGGAGGCCGTATACGAAGAGTTCAATATCAACCAAGATCGCGATTTTCGTAAAGTGAGCAAAGCCATTTATGAAACCCTTTTTCCAAGTCATCCTTATGGACTACAAACGACAATTGGCAAGGGTGAACATCTAAAAAATCCATCTCACGTTAAGATTCAAGAATATTTCAAGAAATACTATGCACCCAACAACATGGCCATCGTCCTTTCCGGTGACTTCAACCCCGATGATGCAGCGGCAATGGCAGAAAAATATTTTGGCGCTTACGAAAAAAGAACACTAGAGCCCTTTACCTTTCCCGAACAACCGGAGTTGGACCAAATTGTTCGGAAGGAAGTGTATGGTCAAGAGTCAGAATACGTAGAAATGGCTTGGCGATTTGAGGGGATCAATAGCGATGACCCGCTCAAACTCATGATGCTAAGAGGTTTATTGTACAATGGACAAGCGGGGCTAATGGACATTAATTTGGCACAAAAGCAGCAAGTATTGGAACCTTATGCCAGTGCTCGAATGCACGAAGATTTTTCAATGTTTTCTATTGATGCCAAACCCCGAGAGGGACAAGATTTGGAAGAAGTAGAAAAACTATTGATCAGTCAGATCAACCAAATCAAAAGAGGGGAATTTGATGAATGGTTGATGGATGCCGTCATTAAAGATATGAAGCTGGGTGAAATTCGTTCAAATGAGTCCAACCGAGCTCGTGCGGGCATCATGACCAATTCTTTTATCTGGGGCTTGGATTGGGCCGATTATGTCAATCGTTTCCAGGAAATGAAGGCCTTGACCAAAGCAGAAATGGTTGCTTTTGCCAATGAGCATTTAAAAGACAATTATGTAGTGGTCTACAAAAGAACAGGCGATGACAAAGGTGCTTACAAAGTAGAAAAGCCCGCCATTACTCCTGTGAGCCTCAATCGCGAAAATTCTTCTGACTATACCAAGGAATTCATGAAAACAGAAGCCCCTCGGATGTCTCCGGAATTTATAGACTACCAAAAGGGCATTCAGAAACACCAACTGGCCAGTGGTCTAGGCATGGATTACATCGAAAATAAGAGCAATGAGACCTTCTCTTTGTACTACATTTTGGAAATGGGGAAAGAGAGTGATAAAAAATTGCCCCTTGCCGTCAACTATCTCCCTTATTTGGGAACCAGTAAATACTCTGCCGAAGAACTACAAAAAGAATTCTTCAAACTGGGACTGTCTTTTGATGTCTTTAGTGGCAATGATCGGGTGTATGCTTATTTATCTGGCCTGGAAGAATCCTTTGAAGAGGGCGTAAAATTGTTTGAACACATTTTGGCCAACGTGGAAGGCAATGAGCAAGTATTGAAAAATCAAATCGCTGATATCCTCACTGCTCGTGAAAATGCAAAAAAGGACAAGCGCACCATTCTTCGAAGTGGAATGGTCAATTTTGCGCGGCATGGAAAAGATTCTCCCTTTACAGATATCTTATCGAAGCAAGAATTAGAAGCGATTCAACCTGCTGAGTTGGTCCAGAAAATCAAATCTCTGACTTCTTTTGACCACCGTGTTTTCTACTATGGTTCTAAGACTCCTGATCAGGTCAAACAAGTCTTAGACCAATATCATCAGGTGCCTTCCACCCGGCAAACGGTTTTGCCCGCGAAATCCTATCCCGAATTGGCGACCCTAACCAACAAAGTTTATTTTGTCGACTTTCCAATGGTACAAGCCGAGATCATGCTTTTGTCAAAGGGAACTCCCAATTTCAGCTTGGAGGAATATCTCGTTAGTGAGTTGTACAATAGCTACTTTGGTTTTGGCTTGTCTTCAATTGTCTTTCAGGAAATTCGAGAGTCCAAAGCCTTGGCTTATTCTGCTTATGCTTATTATGGTTCTCCTTCGAAAAAAGACCGAGCTCATTACTTCCAAGCCTACGTTGGAACGCAGGTAGACAAGCTAAAGGATGCAATCCCCGCCATGCAGGAAATCATTGAAAATATGCCTGTTGCCGAAGCACAAATTGAAAATTCAAAACAGTCTATTCTCAAAAAGATTGAATCAGAGCGCATCAACAAGACTCGCGTTTATTGGACATCTAAGACCAATCAGAATCGAGGGTTTGACCGTGATCTACGCCAAGATGTTTATCAGAAAATTAAGCGGATTGGGGTGGAAGAGCTCAAGAGTTTCCACCAACAGTACGTAAAGGGTAGAAATTATTCCTTCCTCGTATTGGGAAGCAAAGAGAGTGTAGATATGGACTATCTTAAGTCGATTGGGCCAGTG
>JBCCSR010000721.1:0-3810 GCA_039199865.1 Bacteroidota bacterium | reverse complement strand
TTAGATTATTTGATGGAGACAGTGACAATAACTCAGCCACCAATGAGTTAATCTTTACCGTAAACTGTGAGGCGGGCCAAACTTGCAACAGAGCTTTTACGGCGATGGTCATGAGTCAAGGGCAATACGCTGCTGATGCCGGTAGCTTTAGAGGTTGGAATGGCTTCTGTACCTTACCGGAATTCGTCGATTCCTGGGACACTTCCGACCCAAGATACTTTGAAGAAAATTATCCCAACCAACCAGGCACTATTGCTCCGGAGGACTACCAACTCAATCGAGGCCTCCAAGTGGGAGTACAACATGGTCCGGTTCCAGTAGATGCCGATGGCGTACCCACAGAAGGTGGAACTTTCAAAACCGATGGAAATGGAATGCTCGTCATCGAAGAGTTGAAAAACTTTTTAAGAGACAATCAGGTAGTCGATTATTCCAGAGATGTCAACTTTACTTCCAATCAATGGGCCGGTGCTCGAATTTTCAAATATGAATACGACACTCCTGGTCCTGGCCGTTGGGACACCAATATCAATCCCGTCATCTTCCGTTTGGCAGATGCGTACTTGATGCGTGCGGAGGCCAAACTGAGAAGTGGAGATGCTGCGGGAGCCCTTGCCGATGTCAACATCGTAAGAGCCGCTAGAGGCACGGCCCTACTTTCTGACCTGGACCTAGACGCCTTGCTCGCCGAAAGGGCTTTTGAATTTTATTTTGAATCTCACCGCAGAACAGATTTGATCCGTTTTGGAAGATTCAATGATGCCTGGACGGAAAAATCTACCAGTGATGCCAACAAACGTGTGTTCCCCATTCCGTTGAATGCATTGGCCGCGAGTAGCAACTTGAATCAAAATATGGGTTACTAAATTGGACTGAACCATCAGTCTTTCTACGCAAGTTATTCTACCAGCCGTCCCGCATGGCCGAGTTCAGGATAACTTGCGTTTTTTTTATGATGCTTAGCAGACTTTATTGCAATAAGCAGCTCTTATCTTTTGACCTTCCAGTAATTTTTTGATCTTCTCTTCCAGGCCGATGAAAGGCCCATCAACACTTGACTTTTAATTTATTTTCTTCACCATTTCCCCCACGTGGAGGAGGAATGCGTATACCCTCGCCGAATCATGATGAGTAGCTGAGCAGGTAAGCGTTTATTTTGATTAAAATTAGCAAATCCAAGGCCTCCAGCGGTTACCCTTTTCCCATGCATGGGTATAAATGCTTTAGAGAGTAGGAAGCCCACACACGATTCCAATCAGGTCCTCAACATCAAGGCAAGCCCATTTTTTGACAAAAATCACTAACGCTTTTCCTTTTTGTTGTACTTCTCTCTCGAAGACTAAACCATCTTACTATTTTTTTAACGCATGATATGAAAAAGCTGACCCTTTTAATCCCATTGCTATTGTTGGTCCGAACAATTTTTGGACAGCCTTGTAGTCCTGGGGATCCAAATTATCCAGATGCCCCTACCATCACCAATGCCGCATCTACTTACTGTCTTAATGATGAAATCGAATTAACGGGTACGCTTAGCAGTGGCACCTTGACTTGGTTTGATTCAGATCCTAGTCTGGGTAGTCCTTCCCCGATTGGAACGGGTTCGCCCCTGCCAATTTCCCCACCAGAAGGAACGATTACTTATTATGCGCAGGCAGTTGTCACGCCCGGTCAATGTGTCAGCGAAGTATCAGAGATTACCCTTACGATTCATCCCATCCCCGACTCTCTGGTTATCCGCCTAGGCACTTTAGGAGAAGTATCTGAAACCGATACCGTTTGTACCTGGCAATATTACCAAGTCTCTCCTGACAACCCCGTCACCGGAATCGTAGCCATCAACAATTATATTTGGACCACTACCGATCCAGCGGTTCCCTCCTCGGGATTCACTATTTTGGGAGGCACCCAGACGGAGGTAGGTACCGTTGAGTATTGGCTGAACTACACCAATCAATTTGGCTGTAACGGTCCTGAAGCATACAGAGAGGTCGTTGTGATCCAATCTCCTCCCCCTCCCACTGTAGACGATCAGATCATCTGTGCGGGAGATGAAATTCCCACTTTATTTGCTACAGATGCGGAAGGGCCGTTAAATTGGTACCTCAATAATCCCTACGGTGGAGGTTTAGGAGGCCCCATCCCTACTCCGGATCATACGGGACCAACTTTCACCCCCAATATTGCCAGTGTGCCCTTGACGAAGACTTTTTGGGTGACCCAAATCGCGGAAAATGGTTGTCATACTCCTCGTATTCTAGCGACAGAAGTGACCGTGACCATTCTGGCCGCTCCTACCGTTTCCATTTTCAATCCCGATCCCATTTGTGAAGGCGCTCCGATGCCCGAACTCAATGTTTTGGACAACACTGGAACGTTTAGTTGGTACGATAGCGATCCCATCGATGGCAGCATCACCCCCATCGCAACGGGGTCCAGTTTTACGCCAAGTGTACCGAGTGTAGTAGGCGACTACACCTTTTGGGTGACCAAAACCATAGGTTGCGAAGGAAATGGATTTCCGGTAACCGTTACGGTAAGTCCCTTTCCAAGTCCACCGATGGCCAATAATTTAGCCATCTGTGCAGGAGATCCAATTCCACAGTTGCAAGCATTGGGTGGATTGAACAATTACAAATGGTATGATGAAGATCCTAGTTTGGGTTTGGCGACTCCGGTGGCGACAAGCTCCAGTTTTACACCGACCATTTCCAGTGTAGCAGGGACTTACCCTTTTTGGGTGACCCAAACCGTTGCCAATTGTGAGGGTCCAGCACAGATAACGACCATTACCATTAATGAAATTCCGGTTGCCCCGGTCGTTTCCAATCCAAATGCCATTTGTGATGGTGAAACCATTCCGACGCTGGTCATTTTTTCCAGTGCCAATTCAATCCGCTGGTACAATAGCGATCCCGCAGTGGGCAGTCCTATTCCCGTCGGTACAGGACCTTCTTTCCAACCCATTTTGCCGAGCGGACCAGGTATCTACAGCTTTTGGGCCACCCAGACCATTCTTGACTGCGAGAGTGCAGCCGCAGTGAGTACCATTAGCATCAACGAATCTCCTTTTTTCACTAACGAAGCAGGGCTCTGCGCTAGCGATTTTCAAACTTATTCCGTTGACATCAGTACCAATGGGAATGAAGTCATCCCCAATATTGGGACAGTTAGCGACAATGGCAATGGCAATTTTACCATTACCAATATTCCTTCGGGTACGGATCTCCTGTTTGACATCAACGATACTGTCAGTGGGTGTAGCTCAACGGGCAATGTCATTGAATCTCCCGAATGTACTTGTCCAACTGTACCACTTCCCATTGGAGACAATGCGGTGATTTGTGAGCATGAGCCCATCCCCAATCTAATGGTCACCGCAACAATGGGTTTACAGGTCAACTGGTACGATGCAGCCAATGAAGGAAATTTACTATTAAGTAATTCACTAAGTTATACGCCTACAACTTCAGGCACCTATTACGCGGAGACCATCAACCCGATCAACAACTGTATCTCAAATGGTAGAACCCCCATTAATTTGGTCATTCACCCCCTACCCGACTTCCTACAAAATGAAATCGCTTGTAGCGATGATCTTAACAATTATACGGTTGACTTTAACACCAATGGAAATAGCGTTACCGCTTCAAACGGAACAGTCAATGATTTAGGCAGTGGACAATTTAGGATCTCAGCCATTCCAGCAGAACAAAACATCACCATTCAGATTGAAAATAACGATACGGGTTGTGCTCAGTATTTTGAGGTTGAAGCACCTGATTGTTCTTGTCCGACGATTAATCCACC
>JBCCSR010000720.1:0-3818 GCA_039199865.1 Bacteroidota bacterium | reverse complement strand
GTCAAACTCTTCTTCAGTATACCCTTGGCCATTGTAGAGATACTCTAGTTGAATCGTTGGGCCAGCATTTAATGTATAAGATGCTCCCAGCAAGGCCACGGGAAAAAGGCGATCATTTTCGGAGGTGCTCACCATGTCAAAGTCCAATAATTGAGGATCCGTCCAATGTCCTCGGATGGGATAAAAACGGTTGATATTGTAAGATAGAGAAGCATCCGTCCAAACCACTACCGCCTCACCGATATTTTTTTGGCCGTAAACACCAAGATGGTATTTTCTGTTTTCATCGATAGAAAGGAGGGCACCAATATTTGCCGAGGCACCATAATATTCCGTTTGGAGTCCGTAGGATCGAGCAAAATCAAAAGAGGGGAATTCGTAATTGGGATTTTGTGCTTGATGGATATTGGCAATCAACGAAAAATTCCAATCGGTCTTGGTAGCAAAATTGAGTTCGATAAAATCCATGGGTCTTTGTTCCAACTTCGGATTGAGTCGACCGGGGTTTGGAAGAAAAGGATTACTGGGGTTAATGAAAATCGACGTGCCCATTTCTTTTAGATATCTTCCAGCCAATAGATACAAACTTTGATTGATTTGCCACTTGGCCTTGAATTCTTGGAAAAAGAAGTCCGCGACAAACTCTTCCGTTGCTGTTTCCTCCAATAAGCCTTGGTCGGCAGCGAAATCGAGATTGAGTCGAGGTTTAATCCAAACACTTAGTAACTCACGATCTTTAGACAATCGATAGTTGAATCTAGGCCGGAAGTAAGAGTTAAAGCTAAGTTTGCTCAGTTCTGCAACTCGATTGTTGGGATTGACCGTACCCAACTCCTCCGCAAATGCAGTTGTACGGGCAAAAGGCAATACATCGAGTCCCCACCTAAAGCGATGGGTAAAAGAATCTTGTTGACTGGGTTGTGCCATTTGCCCGGCAATGGTCGCTCCGTTGTCTTGCGGATAGAAATTTTTTGTTTCAGCCGTACTGGCAGATTGGGCCAAAAGGCTATTGGGAAATAGCAATAGCAAAGCCCAAAGTATTTTGTATCTGCTTTGTTTAAAATTTCGGTAGTTCATATTTTTTTAGGCGCTATGCAGTGAATAATAGGGGTAAAAGATATTAGGCTATTTTTCAATAGCGAATTGGTCTGGATAATTTCCTCTGGATGAAAAAAGTAAAAGAGAATCAGATACTCGACCTCCTTTTAGGTTGGCCAAGCATCTGAAATCGAAAGCTATGATTATTCTCTTTTAATAGAACTCAAAAATCAATTTTCCATTTTCGCTTTTCAGAGCGGGGAGTCCCTTTTCCAGAAGGAAGACCAAACGAACTGAAAAGCGAAACCAACGGAGAGGTTTATTTTTGAGCCCCAATTTACGGAGCGCTTTAGCCTCCTGCTCTAGATAACAGGAGGGAAACGCAGGATCCTTCTGGAATAATTGAATCAACTCCGGACAAGGATTTGATGTTCTTCTTTCCAATGAAAATATTGATGTAGGGACGTACTTGTCCATCGCCTTCCAAGATTCGTTCTTTGACATTGCCAAAAGTCGTTTCTAGATGGGCAAAGAAATCGGCTACGCTTTCCCCTTCAAATTCCAATTGATTGGTGTGATCAATATATTTGGAGAACTGGGCTGGAAATTTTAAACTTACTTGAGTCTTTTTCATCTGTCTATTTATTTTTACTTTGATCATTAATTAAACTGCATCAAGGAGTCCACCACTTTTTGCTTGGCAATTTTTCTGGAAGCAATAAAAGAGGAGAAGAGGGAGGCGACACAGAATAAAACAAACACGGCAACAATTGCGGATACTTTTAGGATCAGCATAATGGGAACCGGAGCGGAGGCGACCGGCGGAATGAAGCTGATTTGTAGGATGCTCAGAATTTGGGAGATCCCCAACAAAATGGGAATGGCAATCAAACAACCCAAAATGGCCATCAAGATTCCTTCTGAGCAAAACAATAGGATTACATTTCTACTCAACATCCCAATAGAGCGCATGGTCCCAATCTCACGAGTGCGTTCAGCTACGGCCATTTGCATGGTGTTGACCAAAGTCAAGAGTACAACGACCGTAATGATAACGGTAAGTACTCTGAAAATTACGCCGAACATTTTGGTGATTTTACTGTAAAAGAGGGATCTTTCATTCCAAGTTTCGACTTCCACTCGATGCCCTGCCGCATTCAATTTGTTGAGCAATTGAGCTTTGTGGGAGGCCATTTCATCGGGGTTTTTCAAAACCACGACTACTCGCTCTGCTCCCTCCGTATCGTATAACTCTTGAGCCAATTTGAAATTGGTCAAAATAAATTTATCATTTGTGGCTGGATTTCCGGTATTGTATACCTGTGCAATATCGGCATCAACAGCATTGGCCATTCCTTCTTTAGTCGTTGTCAACAAAGTCAAATAATTGCCTTCCCCTAATCCTAGGTTTTCGGATAGTTCAGAAGAAATGGCGACCTCAGATCGTTTGGAGGCGTCTTGGTCTAGGGAAATGGCGCCAGAAGTGGCCACTCGACCATCAATAGTGGTTTGAATCAATTGCTGATCGTCCTTGGGTTCGATGGCCTCGGTAATAAATACGGTTGAGGCGTCTCCGTTGCTGGCAATGCCAAACATGCGGAGGCGAGGAGTGGCCAAATCAACCGCTTCGTCGCTTCGGAGAATTTTTAGAATATCGTCCAATTCTTCTTTTTCCCAAAGGTATTTTTCAGGCTCCATTTTTCCGTTTTCAAAAAAGCCTTCTTTAGCGAAGGTCAGGTGCCCCAACTTTTCCACAACAATGGCTTGTGCTTTTAGTCTTGAAAAGATATTGTTTAACATTCCCCCCATGACTCCGATGGCCGTAAAGCCCAGGCAGATGGTCATTACCGTCACAAAGGTGCGCTTTCGATGGCGCAAAATATTTCTAAATGCTAATTGTAAATAATTCATAGTCTTTCGATTTGAGATTAAAATTGAATTAACCCATCCTCAATGGAAACGATATGGCTGACCGTATCAATGATTCGATTGTCGTGGGTCGAAAAAATAAAGGTGGTCTTTTTTGATTGGTTCAAATTTTTCATCAATTCAATGATGCCCATTCCCGTTTTGCTATCCAATGCTGCTGTGGGTTCGTCGGCAATGACAATTTCTGGCTGGGTTACCAAAGCTCTGGCAATGGCTACCCTTTGTCTTTGTCCTCCACTTAAATTGGCCGGACGATGTTGCAAGTGTGCTCCGAGCCCGACTTCTTTTAAAATTTGGACTGCTCGTTCTTGTGCTTCCTTTTTTGAAAGGCCTTGAACTTGTAGAGCGAAAGCGACATTCTCTGTGGCGTTGAGTACTGGAATGAGGTTGTAGTTTTGAAAAACGATACCGATTTTTTTATTGCGAAAGCTGGTAATTTCATTATCAGAAAATTGATCGATATCGGTATTTTCGTACCATACTTTTCCCGCACTTGGCTGGTCAATTAGCGCAAGCAAATTCAGTAACGTACTTTTTCCACTTCCCGAAGGTCCAACAATTGCGAGAAATTCGCCGCTATGAATTTTGTAATCAATTCCACGGAGGGCTTCAATTTTTTGATTGCCCAAGTGATACGTTTTTTTTACGCCTTGCAATTCCAGAAGAACTGGACGGTGATTGTTTCCGATGGCCTCTTTTGTGATCAAGGCCTCTTTTACATTTTCCATAATTTTCATTGACTATTTTTTTAATTTTTGTAGCGTTTGAATCTCTAGCGATTGTGTGGATTCAAGTCTACGAGTGAATAGGATTTAGTAATAGAGCCATAAGCCCATAATGGAAGCCATCAT
>JBCCSR010000719.1:0-3826 GCA_039199865.1 Bacteroidota bacterium | reverse complement strand
TTTATTTTGTAAGTATTTATCTTGCTCGAAGTATTGCCAGCACTTTTTATTTGGGCAATGGTTTTAAAGTTTTTGCCATCGATGGTTTTTTGTAGCTCATAATTTATACCCTTATCGATTTCATTCTTCGTCTTCCATTCAATAGCAATATTGATGTCTGATAGACTTGCCTTACACTCAGTGATTTCCACTGTTGTCCGTTCAACTTTTTTGTTGACTTTCAACTTCGTGGAAACTGACGAGACTGAACTTTTAGAGGGTCCAGAAGGAAAAGTATTTTCAAATGGAATCATCTCATCGACGGATGCAGTGGCCGATTGAGCTATGGTTGGTGAACGTCTTGGTATCACTATGACCGAACCATTTTTAGGTTGCCAAATGGAAATTCCTGGTGGGGGAGTGTAGATATCGTATGGATCGACCTCACCAACCATATCAGCATTATCTGTTTTGATCGTACGAATTTCCATGCCATCTTGATCTACAAATATCCATTTGAATTGGTTGAAACTACCACTATCTCTGGTCCAATCTTTACGGTCATTATTTCGTCTGAGTGGAGCACCCCAGCATCCTTCACCGATATAAACTGTACCAAAATCATCATCTCGAATAAATCCCTCATCATTTCCTGCCTGTGAGGAAGGACTTACAGGCCAGGTAGTCTTTACGACGTGTGCATCAGATTCAACGACCATATTGACCTGATATTGATGAAATGCTTTTGCCCAATTTCTGTATTGGTCATTCCGCTCTTTCTTGGATCGGGTATGGGGACGGATGGCATAGTGATACTGAGCAACCTTCCAAATCATATGTTGGTGATCCGCCAAGTCTTGTTCCAACCAATATTTCTGATTTCCACCACTAGCAATCAAAGAATTCAAAGTATAGACACGGAGTAGGCTGCCTCCTAAGTTCAAGGCATAGTAAATTTTTTCATTTCGAACATCAAATAAGTCAACCAGAGTCTTATTGGAATATTCATGGTTTCCCCTAGTTGTAATCAGTGGTGTTATCCTACCATCGCTACTGAAAGTATATTGCCAATCGTCAAACCAGGCTTTCCACTCTCTACTGCGATCCGATCCCGTCATATCCCCTCCAAACATGACACAATGCGGTCGGAGTTTACTCACTAACCTATTGGCATTGCGGCGTCCAGTTCGGTGATTTCGAGAGTCCCCTCCTGCAATAATAGACAAACGTTCGTAGGGATGGTCAGGGGCAGTACGAAATGACATTCTTTGGCTCACTCCCTCCGTATCAACGATAATGAAGTAGTAGATCGTCCCTGGATAAAGCCCCGTTAACCTTACAAAGTGATTGTGCATCCCTTTCGCCAACACCTCGCGATCTGGTATTGCAGATTGGTCATAAGCTTTCACGTCTTGGCCATGGTCCACTTCACTAAAGTAAAGCATTGGAGAATGCCCCGACACTTGATTCCAGCCTATTGTCATCGTCGTAGCTGGATCATCACGCCACATACAACGGTATTTATCCGTTTTAGCAAAGGAAAAGATTGCAATAAATAGAAGAATAACTGTGGAAAGCAACCGGTATGTGGGCATGTACATAGTATGTAATTCTATTTTTACCAAAAATAACAATAAAATAAGGGTGTCTTCTTTTTTACGGATAATATTAACAAAAGGTACTTGAAAGAATAAAATAATACTTTTTTTACATGCCTGATTGCTTTTTGATTGAATTGCCAAAGATGAATTGATATTTAGGACTTGTTTTTGACAGGTCTTAAAATAGATTCGTACATTTGTAAATATTTTTTAATTATACGTATTTCATCGCATTATGGTAAATGATAGAATACTTTTTGACTTAATTCAAAAAGAATTAGAGCGCCAAAGATATGGCATAGAATTAATCGCTTCTGAAAACTTCACTAGTCATCAAGTGATGCAGGCAATGGGGAGTTGTTTGACCAATAAATACGCTGAAGGCTATCCTGGCAGACGGTATTATGGTGGATGCGAAGTGGTTGACGAAGTGGAACAATTGGCCATTGATCGATTAAAGAGACTATTCGGTGCTGAGTATGCCAACGTTCAACCCCACTCTGGAGCGCAAGCTAATGCAGCGGTCTTTCTTGCGGTCCTCAATCCTGGAGACAAGATTTTAGGTTTCGACCTAAAACACGGAGGCCATTTATCTCATGGATCCACGGTAAACTATTCTGGAAAAGTATACCAGCCCTCTTTCTATGGCGTAGAAGAGGATACTGGCCTGATCGATATGGATAAGGTGGAAGCCATTGCTTTACAGGAAAAACCGAAATTGATTATTTGTGGAGCATCAGCTTACGCACGAGACTGGGAGTATGCTAGATTTCGACAGATTGCCGATCGTGTTGGTGCTTTGTTGCTTGCAGATATCGCGCACCCCGCTGGACTCATCGCTGCAGGGCTATTGAATGATCCGGTAGAGCATTGCCACATCATTACCTCAACTACCCACAAAACACTTCGTGGGCCAAGAGGGGGAATCATTATGATGGGGAAAAATTTTGAGAATCCATGGGGCAGAACAACCAAGAAAGGAAATCCAATAAAAATGTCAGCCATTTTAAATAGTGGTGTCTTTCCTGGCATGCAAGGTGGCCCACTCGAGCATGTCATTGCTGCCAAAGCGGTAGCGTTCGAGGAAGCCCTCCAACCGTCTTTTAGAATGTACGGAGAACAGGTAATCAAAAATGCTAAAGCAATGGCAAAGGCTTTCGTATCCAAGGGTTACAAAGTGATCTCTGGGGGAACAGATAATCATCTGATGCTGATTGACTTACGTTCAAAAGAGGTGACGGGAAAAACAGCGGAGCAAGCTCTAGTGAAAGCAGATATTACCGTCAATAAAAACATGGTCCCTTTTGATACTGAAACCCCCTTTGTCACCTCGGGAATTCGAATCGGGACAGCCGCTATAACTACTAGAGGACTTAGCGAGCAAGATTGTTTGAAGGTAGTTGATTGGATTGACGAAGTGATCTTAAACGCCGAGGATATGATTATGATTGAAAAGGTGAAAACAGAAGTGAATGATTACATGAGTCGTTTTCCTCTCTATGAAAAGTCCGAGGTTTTGTAGTCACTGGTACATTAGATGTCAAAAGAAAAAAGACGCTAGTACATTTGTACCAGCGTCTTTTTTGGATGTTTAGTCAGCAATGGGTTCGATAGTGAATCCAGCTTTTTTTACGGCTCCTACAACGGATGAAGGGCGTAGGTCTCTGCCTCGAACGACCAATATCTTGTCAGGGCTCGCAACGTTTACCTCCCAATTTTTGATATTATTGACTCTATCAATAAAATCGGACACGTCAGCTACTCGGCTGTTAGACTCAATATTGGTCTTGAATCTTAGAACATTCATTAATATAGGTTTACTTGATTAGAGAATTATGGCTTAAATATACAACGCTTATTGATAATCCCAAGAAGTAAAAACAACATATTTTGTGCCAGTGTGACGTAAAGATTACAATAGATTTGTATGCATTCGATTTGTATTGAATATCATTGCAATATGGAAGTACGTTTGGTGAAAAATGAGGAAATTGATAAAATTAAATGGAACAGCTGCGTCCATTATGCCTCACCTGGAAATGTCTTGGGCTATAAATGGTATATTGATAGTATAGTCAAGGATTGGGACGCACTAGTTGAAGGGGATTTTGAAACTGTACTGCCGCTCATTGAGAAAAAGACCCTATTCCAATCAAAAAAATTATATCAACCCTCATTATTAAAAGGGTTGGGCATTTACTCTGTCCACCTATTGTCGGCTGGTAGGATTCGTAAAATGTTGGATC
>JBCCSR010000718.1:0-3837 GCA_039199865.1 Bacteroidota bacterium | reverse complement strand
GTCGGTTATGCCGATCAAAAGGGCAATCACCAATATAATTTGCGACTATCCCAGCAAAGAGCACGAAAAATAGTAGACTTTCTCAACCATCAAGGCATCGACATTAAACAAGTGGTTCGGAATGAAGGGAAGGGCTCTTTAAACGAAGAAGAGGAAGAAAGTCGAAGTCGAAGAGTCGACGTTATCTTGCGTCGCTGAGCAGTCAAAAATAATATTATTGGCCTTAACCCATTATAAGAATTAGAAATATTTCTAGAAAATTAGGTTATTCTGAGGCAGAATTCTATATTTGTGTCTCTTGAAAATTACGTTGTAACGACTGCTACATTACAATTAAATCCCTTTGAACCGTTTTTTGGAAAAGCTCAAAAAATAACTTCCTTTTTGTGGTTGGCTGGTTTTATACCAACCAAATGATGAGTACACCTAGCTGATTATTTCAGAGAGGAACTTATTTTTTTTGCGCGCTATAGTGCATGTTCAATATCAAATGAATTGAACATGCACTAAAAGGATACGATTAGTTTAATTCAAAAGGACTTCAAATTTTGAGTAAACAGAACTACGCCAAGCTCAAGAAGAGATTGGCAAATTGGAAAAAACCTTTCTTTACAGGAAGCATCATTCTGGCATTAGCTTTCGGCCTCTACCAATTCAGTGCCCTCAAGCAAAGCCCTACAAAAGTAAATCTAGCGGACATCGGTGCCTTCAAAGTCACTCAACCCAATCTCAAATACGGTTTTGCCCTAGACACTTTCTTTGTCAGCCGTGACACCATCCAAAACAATCAGTTTCTCGCCGATATTTTACTCCAACACAAAGTAGATTATCTTACCATTGATGAATTGGCCAAAAATTCAAAAGAGGTTTTTGACGTTCGAAACCTCAGGGCCAATAAGCCATCTGTTATTTTGTCGAGAGACAGTAGCCAAGCTGCTGATTATTTCGTCTACGAGCCCAGTGTCTTTGGCTATGTAGTTTATGACCTAAACCATAAGACGGTTAAGGAAGTCAAACATGAAATCAACAGCGAAATTGAGCAGGCATCGGGAGTTGTCGCCACTTCTCTTTGGAATACCATGACGGACAATGGACTGAGCTATGAATTGGCAGCAAAAATGGAAGATGCGCTGGCTTGGTCGATTGATTTTCACCACATTCAAAAGGGCGATCGTTTCAAATTGATTTTTGAGCAGCAATATATCGATGATCAAAAAGTGGGGATTGGTGCCATCCAAGCGGCCTATTACAAAAATTACGACAACGAATATTACGCCATCTACTTTGAGAATGAAAAACACAGTGGCTTCTATGATTTAGAGGCACGTCCGATGAAAAAAGCGTTCTTAAAGTCTCCCGTAAAGTACTCAAGAATCAGTTCTCGCTACAACCTACGCCGTTTCCATCCCATCCTAAAGCGTACTCGTCCGCACTACGGAACAGATTACGCAGCTCCTCGTGGCACGCCTATTTACGCCGTGGCCGATGGTGTCGTGACTAAAGCCAGTCGTACCAGAGGCAATGGCAACTATGTCAAAATTAAACACGATAAAGTTTATCAAACCCAGTACCTTCACATGCAAGGTTTTGCCAAGGGAATTCGCCCGGGCATTCATGTCAAGCAAGGCCAAGTGATTGGCTATGTGGGCTCCACTGGTTTGGCAACTGGTCCTCACGTTTGCTTCCGCTTTTGGAAAAATGGTAAGCAGGTCAAACACCTCCGTCAAAACTTACCACCACCCGATCCAATGCCCAAAGAAGACATTCCAAAATTTAATGATGTACGGGATGTGATGAAGGCACAACTGGATCAGATTGAATTTTCAGAGAAGACTACTGAGGAGGAAAAAGTGGAAGAAGAAAAAGAGCGCGAAGATCAAGTTGTGCTCAATGAAAAAAATCAGGAATTGGTCAAAGCTGACCAATAAACCTTCCTTTACTTTCCTTTCTCCAGGGTAAATCCAAAGGTAGATCCCACACTTGGGGTACTCCTCACGTTAATGGTCTGCTGGTGTGCTTCAATGATGTGTTTGACGATGGAGAGTCCCAGACCAGATCCACCCTGATCACGAGAACGACTCCGTTCTACCCGGTAAAAGCGATCGAACAAATGACTGATGTGTTTTTCCTCAATCCCCAAGCCATTGTCTGCCACCTCAATTAAAACATAGGTATCCATATCGTAGAACCCCAGTTTGGTACGGCCTCCCTCCTTTCCATATTTGATGGAGTTGGCAATCAAATTGGTCAGTACTTGCTCGACAGCATTGCGATCGGCATTGACGTAAAATGCTCCATCAGCTCCGGTTTTGAGCATCAACTCAATGTTGCGACCTTCTGCCATGATTTGTAAATCATCCATGACTTTCAAGGTCAATTCGCGAATGCTGAAAGAGGAAATTTCCAGCCGAAGTTCTCCGGACTCTAAACGAGCAATCGATTCTAAATCTTTAACGATCGTTTGCAAGCGATCTGCATTTTTGGCGGCGCGATTGAGGTAGGATTTATTGATTTTTTCGTCGTACAGCGCTCCATCCAGTAAAGTATGGATATACCCTTGGATATTGAACAAAGGCGTTTTGAGCTCGTGGGAAATATCTCCGAGAAAGTTTCTCCGATACGTTTCGAGTAACTTGAGATTCTCAATTTCCTTGTTTTGGTTGATGGCCCATTCAGAAACATCTTTTTCAACATCTTGAATAATATCCGTATCGAGGTCAATTGAATTGCCCGTAAAAGAATGGACTCCATTCAATTTACGACGATGGATATTTTTATAAATCAGCTTGATTCTACGATACAAATAGTGGCGCAAACCATTGAGGATCACCCAATAAATGAGTAGACTAAAGACTGGAAAAAGAAAAAGTAAATAGGACCATTGCATTTGCAACAAATTGGTTAGTCGCAAAACAATGAGCACGGAGAGAACTAGAGAAGTGATGATTCCCGCCGCATACAAAGAGAGCTGTCTCGGCGTGACATTTTTAAGCATTCTAAAATTCGAATTTGTAACCGATACCTTTTACGGTCTTGATGTATTTATCTCCTAATTTTTCTCTTAATTTTCGAATATGTACATCAATCGTTCGATTGCCTACAATCACATCTGTTCCCCAGATCTTACGAAAGATTTCTTCACGGGTAAATACCTTTCCGGGTTTTGAGGCCAACAAGCTGAATAATTCAAACTCCTTTTTGGCCAACTCAATCAGCTGATCCAACTTTCTTACTTCAATTCGCTCTTTATCAATAACGAAATCGCCAACTTCAATCAGGTGTGCACTTACTGCTTTTTCATCGCGAATGCTGCGTCGCAACATGGCTTTGATTCGACTTACCAAAACGCCGGGTCGGATGGGTTTATTGATAAAGTCGTCTCCTCCGGCATCCAAAGCAGCAATCTGGGTAAAATCTTCATTTCTCGCCGTCAAAAATGTAATCAGGGTTTGTTCAAACTGCTTCGCTGAACGCAACTCTCGACAAACCTCTACACCATCCATTCCCGGCATCATGATATCGAGGATGATCAAGTTGGGGTCCTGTCTTTTTGCCATCTCCAAAGCCTCTACCCCATTCGATGCCGTTGTAACGTTGTACTCTTCTTTTTCCAAATTGTACTTGATGAATTCGAGAATGTCTGGTTCATCATCTACAACCAAAATTTTGATTTTACTATCCATAGTATCTTAGGCCTTAAACAGAGGTTTCAAATTAAATTCTAAAATTACAGTTGCTTAGTAACACAGCTTTTAGTAGTGCTTTGATGTGAGGCAAAAGTAGAGATTGTGTGACTAGTAGTGATCATGGTAGAATTAACAAATTGTTAATTTTCTG
>JBCCSR010000717.1:0-3843 GCA_039199865.1 Bacteroidota bacterium | reverse complement strand
GTCGTTGATATTCAAGCAAAAGCTCCCGAGCATTATCGGGCCAAACCCATCATTTCAATTATAGATCCCCACCCCATCATTTTCCCAGAGCAATTTCGCTTGTGGCAATGGATTGCCAGTTATTACTGCTGTACGATTGGCGAAGTCATGAATGCCGCCCTACCCGCTGGATTAAAACTGGCCAGTGAGACGACAATTGTATTGAGTCCCATATACGATCCTAATTTCCAAGGGCTTAGCGACAAAGAATTCATCATCACCGAATCCTTGAATCATCAACAGGAGTTGAGTATTGATGACATTCGCAAAATCCTCAACCAAAAAACGGTTTATCCCCTCATCCATCGTTTGTTGAACAAAAAAGTCATCTATCTTAAGGAAGAACTCGTGACCAAATACAAACCCAAGAAGGTGATTTGCGTCCGATTCCAGGAACCCTATTTTTCCAATCCTGATTATTTGGAAGCCGCTTTTGAAAAGGTCAATCGAGCGAGTCGGCAGGTGGAGTCCTTGATGGCTTTTATTGAATTGTCGAGAAAACAACAACACGTTCGGCGTACGGATTTGTGTAAAAAAGCCCAAGTCGATACCAGTGTACTTCACGCCATCGTCAAGAAAGAAATTTTTGAATACTACGATCATCAAATCAGTCGCATTGCCCCCTATGCCCACGAAACGGTAGAATCGTTTGAATTGACCGAACAGCAAACACAAGCCCTATCAGAACTAAGGGCCCAATTTATGCAAAAGAATGTTGCGCTACTACACGGCGTAACGGGTAGTGGAAAAACCAGGGTTTATATTGAATTGATCAAGGAGGCCATTTCACGAGGAGAACAAGTACTGTACTTACTCCCAGAAATTGCGCTCACCGCCCAAATCGTGGTGCGCTTACAAAAAATATTTGGCGATGATATCGCCGTCTATCATTCTCGCCTCAACAATCACGAACGGGTAGAAATGTGGCAGCAAGTTCTCAAAGGGATTCCCATCATACTGGGGGTACGATCGAGCTTGTTCTTGCCTTTTCAACATTTAAGTTTGGTGATTGTCGATGAAGAACACGATACTTCTTTCAAACAATACGATCCGGCACCACGCTATAATGCACGCGATACAGCCATTTACCTGGCCCATCTCCACCAAGCCAGAGTACTGTTAGGTACGGCCACGCCCGGGATTGAATCTTATTTCAATACCAAGCAAAACAAATATGGGCTGGTAGAAATGAAAGAACGCTTCGGTGGATTGCAATTGCCGGAGATTGTGGTCGTAGATGCCAAAGAGGAATTCAAAAAAAGGAAATTACAATCGCATTTTACCTCCGTCCTGTTGGCCGAATTAGAAGCCGCATTGGATAGGGAAGAACAAGCTATTTTATTCCAAAACCGAAGAGGCTACGCACCCAGTCTTTTCTGCCAAAGTTGTGGTTGGACCCAAGAATGCCAAAATTGCGATGTCAGTCTGACCTTTCACAAATTCACCAATAATCTTCGCTGTCATTACTGTGGTTTTCAGGCTAAAATTCCCAATGCTTGCCCTGCTTGTGGCGAACATCAACTGAATTTAAGGGGCTTTGGAACAGAAAAAATCGAAGATGAGCTCAAAATTTATTTGCCCAATGCCCGAATTGGTCGAATGGACTTTGACACCGTCAAGGGAAAACATGCTCATGCAACCATTATCAATGACTTTGAAGAACGGCGGCTCGATATTTTGGTGGGCACCCAAATGGTCACCAAAGGCTTGGATTTTGATAATGTGGGCATTGTGGGCATCCTCAGTGCGGATCATTTACTGCGCTTCCCAGATTTTCGATCAACAGAACGGGCTTTTCAATTGATGACGCAGGTTAGTGGTCGGGCAGGTCGAAAACGCAAACGAGGAAAGGTAATCATTCAAGCTTTTAATATTGCCCATCCCGTTATTCGGGAAGTTCGCAACAATGATTTCACCTCTTTCTATCGTCGAGAATTAGAAGAACGACAAACCTTTCAATACCCTCCCTATACTCGCCTGATTGAGATTACGCTCAAGCACAAAAAACCCGACTTGCTCAACGATGCCGCTCGTTTCTTTACCCAATTGCTAAAAAGCAAAATGGGAAAACGCGTCTTGGGTCCAGCGATTCCCGGTGTTCCCCGAGTTAGAGGACAATACCTGCTCACCATCTTAGTCAAAATGGAGCGACAACCCCAACAAATACGACTGGCCAAAAACATTATCCTTGAGGCGGGAAGAGCGACGCAAAGTCGGAAAGGATGTTCTGCACTAAGGGTAAACATCGACGTCGACCCACAATAACCCAACCCTTACCCTAAACTCAACAGTCCCAAAACGCCCAAATATCCTTAATTAAACGATTAACTTTTCGAGCTCTTTTAAAAAATCCATCATCGCGATCGCGACGCACGCTTCTTTTACTCCAACCCGGATAATTTCCACTACACAAGGGCGATTTGCGCGAAAAATTACTTTTTTCTCTTTGAAAAAGCATACATTAGAGCAATCGACCGAAAAAAAGGGATCCAAATCCCTTGTACAGGCGAATTTCTATGATCTACACAGGCTTTCCGGAACCTCTTCTGAAAAGGTTCCACAGTACTATTACTTACCTCAAAAAACGAAAATCCTGCCTATAAGTGGAAGATTTTCAGTGACTTCTGATTGCATACAAAGTCAAAACATTTGTTATATTAGCCCTATGGAGGGAAATTTAAGACAAACATAACCAATTAATTCATTAACTTATTAAACCCGCACTATGAGATATAGAGCATTTAGAACAAAGAAAGACAATCAGTTCTATTTTCAATTCTTGACCGATGCTGGAGAGACCGTCCTTCGAAGTCAGCCCTATGCTGATAAGGATAGTTGTTTCAATGGAATTCGCTCTGTGATTCAAAATGCTGGAGATGCTACGAGGTACAGCAAACTTGAAGAAAACGGACAGCACTACTTCATCTTGAAAGCAGGGAATAACCAGGAAATTGGTAGAAGTATTGCTTACGACAGTGAAGCTGCTGTCGATCAAGGTATCGCTTTGATGATGGCAGAAGGGCCCAATGCCGCCAAAAATAATGCCATAGCTGCCGAAGCAAACGAAGCAAACGAAGCAAACGAAGCAAAAACTACAGAATCTACCACCACCGAATCTACAACAACAACAACTACAACGACCACAACAACTGAATCAGCTCCCCAACCTGCTTCCTCTGGAAATAGCAGCGGAAAGGACGATTATCGTCCTTTAGCCTTTTACGAAGCTCGGATTGCAGGTACGGAAAACGGTTTCGACACATTCCACGATGAAGAAGGTGGAGAATATTATTTTACCTACAATGTTGGTCAACTTGTCCTCCTCATCAGTGAGGGATACGCAAGCGACAAGGGACGCGACAATGGAGTCAACTCCGTAACAAAAAATTTACCCATCCCTGAACGCTATAAGAAAGGAGTCCATGAAAATGGAAAACACTACTTTAGCTTACGCGCCGGCAATAATCAAGAAATTACCACGAGTCGCTGGTTTGATACGGAAGGAGAAATGGATCGCTACATCACTGCCCTTCAAGGAGGAAAAGAAGCCATCAATGCTTTGGTTGCTTCCATGCGTGTTGGCGAAGATGGACGACTCTACAAGGATTACAAACCGCTTGGTTTCTACGAAGAAAGAATCGAAGGCACTCCTTTCGGATACGACACTTTTGCTGAGGAGGATAAGAGTTATTTTACCATCAACTACGATGGTGCTCCCCTTTTGATCAGTGAGGATTACAACTCTGAGGCGGGAAGAGACAATGGCATCAAATCGGTGAAAAAGAATGTAAAAAATGAAAAGCG
>JBCCSR010000716.1:0-3854 GCA_039199865.1 Bacteroidota bacterium | reverse complement strand
TGTTGTTCCACGGTTTGTACGAGAATGATTCGACCGCTTACACCGTTCAAACCAGTATGGATTTTGAAAAGGGCCTAAAAGTTGAATTGTTGAACAAAGCAATGAATTTTGTCATCAACAATCACAGCATCCTCAGAAGTACTTTCCTCCACGATCAATTCAAAATTCCAGTTCAGTGTGTCTATCATCATATTGACATCCCTTTTATTGAGGTCGATTATTCTGCCCTAGATGATGAAGAACAGGTAGAAGCGGTGAGACAATACATGGAGACGGATTACAAAACGGATTTTGACTTTGTTGCTCCTCCTTTGATGAGACTTATTTTGATCAAGTTGGGCGATGAACGCTACAAATTGATTTGGACCTATCACCATATTTTGATGGACGGATGGTCTATGCCGATTCTGATGGAAGAAATTCTTAGAACCTATGAATCCTTGCTCAACAATGTAGCTCCACAAGAAATGGAGGCTGATCATTTTGAAGACTATGTCAATTGGATCAATAGCAAAGACAAGCAAGAAGAAAGACGATTTTGGGAAAATTATCTCGAAGGATTTGATACGCCTAACTTGCTGTCGGTCAATCATAAAGCAGCGCGAAATAAAGGGGGAGAGGAGTTGCAAACCCAAAGCTTACAATTTGACTTTGAGTGCTCCAGTACCATCCGTCAGTTTGCTAAAAACAATCGTTTGACCGTCAATACCCTAATCCAGGGGGTCTGGTCATTGTTGTTGGCTAAGTATACGGGCAGCCAGGATGTTGTCTATGGTGTTACGGTAACGGATCGACCAGCAGTGCTGGGAAATGCGGAGAAACGAGTCGGTATGTTCATCAACACCATTCCATTGCGCTGTAGTATCGATCCTCAGAAAAAGGTAGTTGACTGGTTTTTGGATTTACAAACCAATCATGCCTCTTCCAAAGACTTTCAGAGTACCTCGGTGAGTGATATTCAGCGTTGGGCAAATATTAGCGGTGACTTTTTTGATAGCATCCTGGTTTTCGAAAACTATCCAATGGACGCTGCACTGGCTTCCTGTGACTTTTTAGAAATCAAAAACTATCAACTTCGCGAAGCCACCAATTACTTGTTGACCATTGATGTGAAGTTGGAAGATAAACTTCAAATTGATTTTACTTTTAATGAAGACTTGATCGCGGAGGAAAAGGTCAAAGGTTTTTCCGAGCAGTTTTACTCCATTATAGAGCAAATTGTCTTGATGGAAACCAATCAACTGGCAGACATTAAGCTGCTCAACGACAGCGAAAAAACAATGTTACTGGCCTTTAATCAAACGGAGGTTGCTTATCCTCAGGATCAAACCCTAGTTGATCTTTTTGAGCAACAAGTTGAGCGGACGCCTCAATCTACGGCTTTGGTCTGCGGTGATGCTTCCCGGACTTATACTGAGCTCAATGAAGCTGCCAATCAATTGGCCAATTATCTGAGTAAAGAAGGCATCGGGAAAGAAGATCTAGTGATTGTTGGCATGGATCGATCCATTGAGCTCATTATCTCTCTGTTGGCTGTATTAAAATGTGGAGCAGCTTATGTTCCCGTTGATCCAAGTTATCCGAAACAGCGGATTGACCTCATCTTGGAAGATACCGCCGCCAAATTGATATTGTCTCAAGAAGAGCACGTCGCACAATTCCAAGCAAACGAGAATGGTCGAGATTACAGATGTCTTTTGGTAGATCAAGAGTGGCCATTAATTGAAATGGAAGACAAACAAAGCAATGATTTTGAGTTGAATGCCAATCAATTGGCCTATGTCATGTATACTTCTGGTTCAACTGGTCAACCCAAGGGAGTGATGATTGAGCATCAAAGTTTGGTCAACTACTTTCATTACAGTCGCCAGACCTATGGTACTGATATTGACCATTTCAACTTTCCCTTGTTCACTTCTTTGTCTTTCGATCTGACACAAACCAGTCTTTGGTTGCCTCTGATTAGTGGTGGTCAGCTCTTTGTAGAAAATGAGGAGGGACTAGGACTGATCATTGATAACATCGTAGAAAATAAAGCACTCAATGCCATCAAATTGACGCCTTCTCATGCCTTGCTTTTCGAAGGCAATGAGCAGCCGTCCAACATCAAAGTGGCGATTGTGGGAGGAGAGGCTTTGAAGGCCAACCATTTAGCCAAACTTCGTTCCCTCAATCCTGAGATCCGTATTTTCAATGAATACGGTCCGACGGAGGCGACCATCGGATGCATTGTTGATGAAGTGAAAAATGATCGACGTATTGTGATTGGACAACCCATATTCAATACCCAGATTTACATCATGGATCAAAATATGGCTTTGGCCCCCATTGGCGTAAAGGGAGAAATTTGTATCGGTGGCGATGCTTTGGCTCGTGGTTATTGGAATCGACCAGAACGCAATCAAGCCAAGTTTGTTCCCAATCCATTTTCTGATCAACCGGGGGCTCGACTTTATCGAACCGGTGACTTAGCTTGCTGGCTTCCCGATGGCAATATTGAATACTTTGGTAGGTTGGATGATCAGGTGAAGATTAGAGGACATCGCATTGAACTTGCAGAGATCGAAGCAGTGATTGCTCAGTCAAATCTAGTCAAGGAATGTACAGTAATCACTACCGCTGAAGGTAGAGGGGAGCAACTGGTCGCTTACATTGTGGCCAAGAAAACCTTTGATAAAGTGGAATTGAAAAAATGGCTTGAAGATCACTTGCCAGATTATATGGTTCCAGCAATCTACGTTGAGCTAGACGAAATTCCATTGACTTCAAATGGTAAGGTCAATAAAAAACGATTGCCTGCACCTGAACTCACGACGAATGATGCGGCAAACTATCTGGCGCCGAGAGATGAGACCGAAGAGAGCCTTGCGGCCATCTGGCGAGACATCTTGAATCTCAACAAGGTTGGTGTTTACGACAACTTCTTCGAAATCGGTGGACACTCCCTATTAGCGATTCGAGTCGTATCTGCTATCCGCAAGGAATTTGATGTTCGTATTACAGTAAATGTTTTGTTTGAGTACTCTAGTATAGCGGATTTATCTACTTACATCAAGCTATTGAAAGTACCCTTAAACGATAATGACGATCAAGGAGAAGAAGAATTCGAATTGATTGAATTATAAAGATTGTTATGTTTTGTAGTTTAATGTTTTTAGGAGGCGAAAGATTGACCTCGGTCATTCTTTTGCCTCACTTTTACAAAACATGGTAAAGTAACTATGAAGAAAATAAATGGAAAAGTTTGTTGTGATTGACGATTGCTTTGAATGCCAAACAATAGATATGCAAAAATAGCACTATTGATTTTTTGCTTAAAGCCAATGAGAGAATAGCGCAATCTCTTAGGACTCAGACCATCGCTAAATGAAACACCATCACGTATGAAAATGACACTCCATCTGGCGGTTTTTCAATCGCACCAAGCTCGTTTTTTATTTTGCTATACTCTACCAGATCGTAGCTGATCGTGGTTTGCATTCAGGAAGTCAATCGGCTGATTCTTTCCTGAGAAAACGTTGAGGAGGGAAAAATATCAACCTTGTATTTACGGTTGTGGCTTTTGAATAAAATATTTTCATTGCACTGAACGAATACAGGGAAAAGTAGAACTCTTTAACTACAGATTATCAAGGACTTAGTAGATTATTTTTACCATTTCTCGACTTTTTACCAAGAGCCAATTACCCATCTTTGTCATTTTACCTGCCCTTAAAAAAACGGATTTTTAAACCAGGAAATCAGCTTGATTATTAGAGTGGATTTTTTGGGAAAAACAGTCCTTAAAAATACCTTTTGTTTGAAGCGAAAATAGAAAATTGATTGATTATAAAAATATGATTATCAATTTTCTA
>JBCCSR010000715.1:0-3861 GCA_039199865.1 Bacteroidota bacterium | reverse complement strand
CTTTCTTCATCATAGATACGCATTTGAGGTACAAGTTAACCAATATTTAAAACCTTTGCTGTTAAGAAAATACGATTCTATCTAAATCCCTTTAATTCTACCCTTGAGTCGTTGGTTGCCTCCTTGAAAGATGATTTGGAAAATCGAGAGTGGCTGGAAAAGGGAACCTATCCATTAAAATTCCGTAACATTCAGTCAATGTCTCCCGAAATTTCGTAAATAATTGTAACCGAGGTCAGTCAGGCGACAACAAGCTGGCTTCTACTTTTGTTGGACCTGTTAAATGATGTCATAAAATTCGGAAATTAAACGGAAGCCTTAACTTTGCGCCAAGCATGAAAAAAACGATACTGTTCACCTTTTTGGGGATTTTGATTTCAACTGGAATTTTTGCGCAGCAAGAAATGGAAGTCCCTTCTTTCACCCTAAAACGAACCCACGAGCAGATTCAAATTGATGGACGCTTGGACGAAAAGGCTTGGTTTGCCGGAACAGCGGCCAAGGATTTTTGGCAGTATTTTCCAACGGACTCCGTGCGGGCAGAACAAAAGACGGAGATTTGGATGTGCTATGATGATGCCAATCTATACATTGCTGCCAAGTGTTATGCGCAAGGAAATGACTATGTCATTCCCTCTCTAAAAAGAGACTATCGGGCGGGAGGAAGCGACAATATTACTTTTTTAATCGATCCTTTTGGCGACCGAACCAATGCTTTTGTCTTTGGCATCAATCCCTATGGTGTTTTGCGAGAAGCTTTGATCTCCAATGGAGGGGCACAAATTCGTCGCGACTGGGATGATTCTTGGGATGCAAAGTGGCGAGGGAAGGCAAAGATTTATGAAGGCTATTGGATTGGAGAGATGGCCATTCCCTTGAAGTCAATTCGTTTCCAGGAGGGAAGTCAAAATTGGCGCTTCAATTCTTATCGTTTCGATACTCAAGGCAATGAAAATTCTTCTTGGGTTCGGATTCCCCGAAATCAGTGGATCATCAATTTGGCCTTCATGGGCAACATGATCTGGGAGGAACCGCTAAAAAAGCAGCGAACGAGTATCTCCGTTATTCCCTATTTGGCGGGAAGTACCTTACAGGACTTTGAAGAAAAACAAACCCGGCCCGATTTCAACTGGAATGCCGGGGCAGATGCCAAGGTTTCGATTACTTCGGGCTTAAATCTGGATTTGACCTTCAACCCCGACTTCTCTCAGGTAGAGGTCGACCGACAGGTGACCAATCTGAGTCGCTTTGAACTTTTCTTTCCAGAGCGGCGTCAGTTTTTTCTGGAAAAATCCGATTTGTTTGGCAGCTTTGGAGATAGTCGACAAAATCCCTTTTTATCGCGTATAATTTGGATTGCCAAGGATACGGTAACAGATGACAATATTGAAAACACCATTTTGTACGGTGCCCGCTTGAGCGGAAAACTCAATAAGGATTGGCGTGTTGGTTTTCTCAATATGCAAACCGCCAAGGATTCGGCTCAGGGATTACCCAGTTTTAACTACACAGTTGCTTCCCTCCAAAGGCGCTTGTTCAGCCGATCAAATGTATCTTTTATCATGGTCAATAAACAAGCCTTTGGCGAAAAAGACGATGAGCTCTTTGATGGCTACAACCGAGTCGTAGGAGTAGATTACAATTTGGCCTCCTCGGATAATCGCTGGACCGGAAAGGTATTTTACCACCATTCTTTTACCGAAAACGGAACGCAAAACAATCCCTTTAGCCACGGGACAAGTTTGCGCTACAATACCAGAAAATATATTGTTGAATGGACGCATCAGTTGGTAGGAGAGGGCTTTGATGCCCAGGTCGGTTTTGTCCCCAGGAGTGATTTTTTTCGAATCAACCCGGAAGTGCGGATGCAGTTTTATCCCCAAGACAAACGGCTCACCCTACACAGTGTAAACTTGAGCAGCACGGTTTTTTGGAACAATGAATTTGGAAAAACAGACCATGAGGTCCGCCTCTCCTGGAATGGAAGTTACATCGACAATAGCCGCTTAAACATTTCATTGACGAATGAATATACTTTTTTGACCGATAGCTTTGATCCCAGTCGTACGGACTCCGAGGAGTTGCCTGCGAATACAGATTACACGTATACTAGCCTTCGCCTTTCTTACAATTCCGATCGACGTAAAAAGTTTTCTTACCGCATCCAGCCGCGAGCAGGACAGTTTTTCAACGGTTGGCGTTACGGCGTTTCTGGAGAACTAACCTATCGCTATCAACCCTTGGGCTTCATTTCCATTAACTACAATTACAATTACATCAATCTACCAGACCCTTACGCTACCGCATCCTTGTTCCTGATTGGTCCGCGAATTGATTTGACTTTTACCAAAAATATTTTCCTCACCACCTTTTTACAATTCAATAGCCAGATTGATAATCTCAATATCAATACTCGTTTCCAATGGCGTTTTGCTCCGGTATCCGATTTCTTCTTGGTTTACACGGATAATTATTTGACTGAGAATTTTAGCATCAGAAATCGAGCGATTGTGGCGAAGTTGACCTATTGGTTGAATATTTGATTTGAACTCAATCATCGATTTGACCCGATTCTACGAAAAATTTAGGTGCAGGTACAATACGCTCAATTTGAGTCTGCACCTGCACCCGATTTATCCAACTTTTATCCAGTTATAAGTGTAAAATTTTCCAGCTTGCGGTTCCCTCTGCCGTTTTGACTTCTAGCAAATAGATGCCGGGAGGAAAGGGGAACAGCGACACGCCCGTTAGGGTCTCATAGGGAAAGAGTTGTTTTTGCCAAACTTGAACGCCCAAATTGTTGCTCAAACTCCATTCCTGGAACTGCCCACTCTCGTGGTGAACTATGTGAAGAACCTCATGGACTGGATTGGGAAAGACTTCGATATCTCGGGACCAGAGCTCAATATTGTTGGTACTGGTCAAGACAGAGATGTCGTAATTGATCAAACTATCACAGCCATACTGATTGGGAAAAGACTGGGTGAAAGAAGTGTCGGCGGTGATGAGTACCCCAGCTACGGTTGCCCCGGAGTTCACTTCCATGGCAATCATTTCCTGCGAAACGGGTAGAACGTCAAGATGGACAAAGTGAATGCTGTCATGGGTCACCAAATCGGTATAAATCTGAATGCTGGTATCTTGTTCAATGACCATACCGTCGTATTCATCGCCCGCACACCACGGCGCTTGCTCGCTGGAAGCGTGGACGGGTTTGCGAATGGTATGAAAAACCGTATTGGTGATGACTGGGTCATTGAAATCAAAATAAATGGCGACATCGTTGAAAATTTGCTCTCCTGGCAATAGATCCGCTTTGGGGAAAATTGAAAACTCAACAAAACCTTCCGACGCTGCCAAGTTGACATTGCTGTCGGGCAAATAAATATCGTCAAAAGTAAAGACCAGCTCCCGATCGGGATTCAAGGCCCAGGAAAACGCATGAGAAGAGCCCCCAACGGAGATGGTACTGAGGTCCAGGTTTTCCGAAAGGGTATCCCGCAAAATAACTTGGATGGCCGTATCCGTCCCGGTATTTTGAAATTGGAGGGTATAGTGTAATTCCCAGTCTGTATCAATTCCGTGTATTTCTCCTAGCCCCACTGGAACCGCACTTTTGGCATTTGGATCGAAAGGCCCAACTACTGGAGCACAAAAGGTTTCCAGATAAGGATCGCCATCACTGAGTGGAAGTAGCGTAAAGAGGGCATTGCCAATGGCGTCATCAGAACAGTTGGGGACGACCATAGAAATCATTTCACCGACAGGATGACCTAAAGTTTGTTGCGTTTCCAAACGCATTCCCCAGCCATCCACGGGATAGCTTAATAGTTGTTGTTGTCCTGCATCCAACTGATACTG
>JBCCSR010000714.1:0-3862 GCA_039199865.1 Bacteroidota bacterium | reverse complement strand
GAACTGCTCACCGCATTTGCGGTTGTAGCAAATGGAAAGGCAAAAAGGCAAAAGGCCGAGGCAGCGGCAAGTAACAAAAAAATGGTTTGAACACGTTGAATCATAAGCGAAGTATTTTTTACGTAAATTGGAATGAGTAAGGAGTCAAAAAAGATGAAAAAGAAGCCCTCATCGCATACGAATTATTTTGAGTGCTTATTTATTATCTGCTAGACTTTCTCATTTAATCTTCTCTTGTTGAGCAACTGCTTGGCGTCTTTCATGGGAAAACAAATGACGGACCAATTTATTTTCCCGAATTTTGAATTTAAAGCCGGTCTTAATTTTGCCTTTGGAACCACAAAAGGGACGTTTTCACTTCAAAGGGTAATTTCTAAAGACGCTTTTAGGCCAATCGCAGGATTATCTATACAAAGATATAATAGTAGAATTTATTTTGTGAACTTTACCGGGAAGATATTTCAAATCTCAGCGGAGACCAAGGTGAACCACCCTTAACTTGATGCTTGGCGTGCTTTTATTTTTTGGTGGCAAAATCAGCTGAAAAGTATGAAGCCAAAGGATTGAGTGGGTAGGTGTGCCATGCTGTTTTGTAAGATTGCGTTAAGCCAACTATTGTTCAGCTCAAATGGAAGCATCCATGTTACATTCAAAGGTAAATCTAAGTTATTGGGAGCAACAGAGTTTTTTTGTAGCACTTGATGTGGTGATCATTGGGAGTGGAATTGTGGGGCTAAATGCTGCCCTACATTTAAAAGAAAAACGCCCCTCCCTACGCATTTTGCTTGTCGAGCGGGGAGTTTTGCCGATTGGGGCCAGTACTCGCAATGCAGGATTTGCCTGCTTTGGCAGTTTAAGTGAATTATTGAGTGATCTAGAACAGCATAGTGAGTCAGCGGTATTCGATTTGTTGGAAAAACGATGGCGAGGTTTACAAAGCCTCAAGGCCAAGTTAGGCAACCAGGTTTTGGATTATCATGAATGGGGAGGCTATGAACTGTTTCGTCCAGAAGACGAGGAGGTCTATTTGAAGTGTTGCGATGCAATGGGCTATTTCAATCAGCAGTTAGAGAGGGTTATTGGTCAAAGAGAAGTTTATCGACTGGCAGATGAATCCATCCCAGCCTTTGGTTTTCGGGAGGTCAATCATCTTTTGCTCAACCGGGTAGAGGGACAAATCCACACTGGAAATATGATGCGTGGTTTGCTCCATTTGGCGAGAACTGCGGGTATTGAAATCTTGAATGGTTTAACCATTGAGCAGTGGGAGGATGGAAGTCACGGAGTTGAGTTGTGCACAAAAGAAGGCTGGACCATTACTACCCAAAAATTGTTGATTGCCACCAATGGTTTTGCCCAGCAATTGTTGCCAGATATCGATTTAAAACCTGCCCGTAACCAAGTTTTAATTACCCAAGCTATTCCAGAATTGCCCTTCAAAGGCTGTTTTCATTACGATAGCGGCTATTTTTATTTTCGGAATATCGATCAACGCATTCTATTAGGAGGGGGGCGCAATTTGGCTTTGGCAGAAGAACAAACTGCGGATTTTGGCAGCACTCCCTTAATTACCAGTGTACTGCATCGCTTATTAAAAACGGTAATTTTACCCGATAGGGAAGTGGAAGTCGAACAATATTGGAGTGGAATACTGGGCGTTGGTTCACAGAAAAATCCGATTGTTCGACAGGTTTCAGAGCGGGTTTTTGCTGCGGTGCGGATGGGAGGCATGGGAGTGGCCATTGGCTGTTTGGTGGGAGAGCAAGGAGCGGAGTTGATGCTCTGATGACTTTTGGTTAAGAAAAAGTTATTTTTGTGCTAAAATGAGCCATCCGCTTTTAAATAAAGCAGCTTGTGACGTTTTCTACACAAATCGATAAAATTGCGGTATTTATACATCTTGCTTTTTGGTTTACTAGCCTTTACTAACGGACTGACTGCTCAGGAAGTAGAACAGGACACCTTACCTCCGGAAAAGGTAAAAGTGGATCGCTCAGATACCGCCGAAGGGCTCCTCATAGACGGGAGAGAAATCCGTTTTTTGAAAAAAAATGTAGCATTGAGGCAAGGCGATGTGTATATGTATTGCGATTCGGCAACCATTGAAAACAATGATGTTTCGGCAGTTGGCAATGTCATCATTCAACAAGGAGATACCCTCAATATTTTCGCAGATTCGCTCTCTTATCGCGGAGACATCCGGAAGGCTGAACTTTTTGGAGACGTCCGTCTGGAAAATAAAGGTCAAAAATTATTTACCGATCGGCTCAACTACGATCTAAACAGTAAGATTGCCAGCTATTTTACTGGTGCTACCCTGAGTAATGATACCACTCATTTGGTGAGTAAACGCGGATATTACTACGTCAGACAAGATCAGGCTTTTTTCAAAGATAGCGTCATCGTATTTGATCCTGACTTCACGCTCCGCTCCGATACGCTAAAATATTCTACCAAGAAACGCTTGGTTACTTTATTGGGGCCTACCCTCATCACCCAAGATAGTGCCCGCATTTATTGTGAGTCGGGATTCTACCAAATCAAGAATAAATACGCTGAGTTTTTGACCAATCCACAATATGTCAAGGGAGAACAAGAGGCTTATGCCGATAAAATTATTTACGATGGCCAGAAAAAGCAGGTGATTTTAAAGGGCAATGCCCACTTTACGGAAGGACCCAAAAAAGCTGAGGCTGATGTCATTCGCTATAGGGAAGAAAGCGAAGTGATTGACTTGGAAGGCAATGCGCATTACGAAGATGACCAGCAGGTGATTGATGGGGAATTTATCAGTTACGATTCGAAAAAAGACATTTTCAAGACCGAAGGAAGATCCGTAGTCGTAGATGATGATCAGACTTTAGAAGCCGATAATATTGATTATGAAGGAGCTCAAGGGATTGCAACTGGAAATGTTGTTTGGATTGATACGGCGGATAATATCACCATTAATTGTGAACATCTATTTTACAACAAAGAAACCGATTATGTAAAAGCAAGTGGAGCTCGTCCTCTGGTCACCACTTTACTGGATGTCGACACCTTGTTTATGACCTCAGATACATTGATCTCTTTTATGGACCGTACCGATAGTACAGATGCGCGGACTTTACTTGGCTATCACGATGTTCGAATCCTTAAAAATGATTTGCAGGCCATTTGCGATTCTATGGTCTATCATACGGCAGACTCTCTTTTTGAATTTTTTGTCAATCCCATTATTTGGTCGGATACTTCTCAGTTTTATGCAGATACCGTACGGATGCAGATGGCCAATGACAAAATTGATCGAATATTTTTGACCAATAATGCCTACATCATCAATTCGCCGGATGAAGTGTATTTTAATCAGATCAAAGGAAAAGACATTACGGCATTTTTTGAGGAGAATGAACTGGACCGAATGGAGGTGGTTGGTAATGCAGAGTCGATTTATTATGCCCGTGATGAGGAGGATGCCTATTTGGGAGTCAACAAAGCGATCTGTAGTAAAATGCTACTCTATTTTGCGGAGAATGAAATTAAGGACATCTACTTTTATACCCAGCCCAAGTCGAATATTCTTCCGATGAAAAAAACAAATCACGAAGAAATTAAGTTACCAGGTTTTCGCTGGGATGTTCGCTTGAGGCCCAGCTCCCTGGCAGATTTACTGGTAATTAAAAAAGGGCCATCCGCAGGAACTACACCGCCGGTATCTAAGACATTTAGCGATAGTTTGTTAGTAGGAGATAGCGTGCTTGTGGGAGATAGCTCACTGGTAGGAGACACGTTATTGGTAAAAGATAGCTTACTTACGGGAGATAGTTTATCGGTAAGAGACAGCTTACTTACGGGAGATCGCCTACTTTTAGGAGATACG
>JBCCSR010000713.1:0-3866 GCA_039199865.1 Bacteroidota bacterium | reverse complement strand
CCTCAAAAAAGGCTTCAACACGGGAGGATTGTAATCCCGGAAGCTCTCAGATTGCTCAGGACATCAACAATGTCCGGGCCCGTTTGCTCATCAACGGTGACGCTTGGTGGGATGGTCGCGACGCGAAATACGTCGTACCAAAAGTAGAACCCGGATTTCTAGAAGTATCTTCTGTCTTTGCCGGTGCCGTATGGATTGGTGGTTTGGATGAAGGAGATAACCTTCGTTTGGCAGCCAAGACTTACGGGGCGAGCCCCAATTCAGGGCGTACGGATTACTGGCCTGGCCCCATCAATGAAGAGACTGGATTTACCGACTCTGAGTTGTGTGAAAAATGGGACAAGCACTTTGAAGTCCTAGGAGAAGAAATTTTACTTCACCTGACTCGTTGGCAGCAAGCTCTAACGGATGGCGTTCCTTACGAGGAGCAAGATATTCCAGAAGCCATTCGAGGGTGGCCAGCAAAGGGAAATGATTTTTTCTTTGATGTACACAACTTCAACTTGCCCATCACCGACCAAGGTTTGGCAGGATACTTCGATCAAGATGAAAACGATAAATACGAACCCGACCAAGGAGATTATCCTTTCATTGAGATTAGGGGTTGTGAGGAAAATCCACAGTTTCCAGATGAAATGATTTTCTGGATTTACAATGATATCGGAAATACGCATACCCAGTCTACCGACTCTGAGCCCATGAAAATGGAGGTCCAGGTACAGTCTTTTGCTTATGCGACCAACGATGAGATCAATGACATGACGTTTCAACGTTTCAAATTGATCAATCGAGGAACAGAGGATCTAGATAGTACCTTCTTTGCAATGTGGGTTGATCCCGATTTGGGTTGTGCTTTTGATGATTACACGGGTTGTGATATTGATCGAAGTTTCGCCTACATTTATAATTCAGATGCCTTTGACGGAATTGCTGATCAGTCTATTGATTGTGCGGGAACGCCTACTTATGGTACGGAGATTCCAATGTTGGGAATCGATTATTTCCGTGGGCCACTCGATGAATTCGGTCAACAAATCGGAATGTCTTCCTTTACTTACTACAATAATGGTGGAGCCAACCCTCCGCCTCCTCCCGGTACGGATGATCCTAACACCGCTCAAGAGTACTACAATTATCTTTCTGGTTCTTGGAGAGATGGAACTCGATTTACCCAAGGTGGTGACGGATATAATCCTATGAGTGAAGAGATTGTAAACTATGCTTTCCCCGATCCTCCTGCTGTGGCCGACGGCTGGTCAATGGCAGAAGAAGAATTGCCAAATGGAGACCGTCGTACCATTCAGGCTTCTGGACCGTTCACTTTGAAAGAGGATACCAAAAATGAGTTAATCGTAGGAGTGGTTTGGGTGCCCAATGTAGCCAATCACCCCACACCTGATATTAGTCGTTTGTTGTTTGCCGATGATTTGGCCCAGTCGCTTTTCGACAACTGTTTTCAAATCACCGATGGTCCGGATGCGCCAGACCTCGATTGGTTGGAGTTGGATCAAGAGTTGGTGGTATTGTTGACTAATGATACCATTCCACCTAACTCAAACAATCCTTACGAAAGTTATGAGGAAATCGATTTGCAAGCGCCCGGTACCGTTGAAGACAATACATACAAGTTTGAAGGATACAAAATCTTCCAAATGCGTGGTCCTAATGATACGGATATCAGCGACGTTGACCGAGCTCGTTTGGTCGTACAAGTGGACATTAGAAATGACGTTGCCGAAATTTACAACTGGACTCCAGAGGCGAATCCGCTTGCGCCAGGGGATCAATTGTTCCTTCCTGAATTGCGAGTAGAAGGAGCAGATGAGGGCATTCGCCATAGCTTTAAATTGACTAACGATGCCTTTACTAACCAGGCTTTGATCAATCATAAGCGTTACTACTATCGAGCAATTGCTTATGCTTACAATAACTACGCAGACTTTAATGCAGATACAGAAATTGGACAACGTCGACCTTATTTGGAAGGACGTCGTAACATTCAGACTTACACCGTCATTCCTCGACCCGTTGTCGATCGAAAACTCAATTCCTCGTTCGGACAAGGTGCCGTCATTACCCGTCTTGATGGAGAAGGTTTGGGCAACAACTTTATCGATGTTACGGATGAATCTCGCGATGCAATTTTTGATGGTTCTTTTGGTGGAAGCATCACCTATGAAGAAGGTCGCGGACCAATTGACGTTCGAATTTTCAACCCATTAGAAGTTAGAAATGGAACGTATCAATTGCGATTTGTCGATGAAGACTTGAGCAATGATCGCTTGGATTCAGATGTACGCTGGGAGCTGGTTGATGAGAGTGGCCAAGTCACGAAATCGGAGACCAATATCGATGTACTCAACGAACAGTTGATTGCGGATTACGGATTTTCTGTAAATATTGCCCAAACTCCAGAAACTGGAACGGTGGCAAATGCTGAAAATGGAGCAATCGGTATCGAATTGGAATACGCCGATCCCAATGGTACTCAATGGTACAACAACATTCAAGATACGGAATTCGGACCATTGAATTACATAAAAACAGAAGGCTCAAGTACCGCTAGTGTTTTTGACCCCAACAGCTCACTATCGAGAATGGGGAATGGAGAATTGGTTCCTTTCTTCCTCTGTGATTGGACGGTTGATGGAGCTACTCCTTATTACGTCAGTCCAGCTTGGGATGCCAATGGATTTTTCAATGGAGGAGTCCGTGCTGAAACGGATAGTCTACGAGACCTCAATAATGTTGACATTATCTTTACTTCCGATAAGTCGAAATGGAGCCGCTGTGTTGTTGTCGAAACGGCCAACCAGTTTTACACTTCGGGCACTGGGCTGCAGACAGAAGGCAATGCTGAAAGTTTCGAGCTCCGATCAGCGCTATCTGTTGGAAGAGATGCCGGAGCAGATGGCCTTCCAGCCGCGGATGGAGATGTTGATGAAAATGGAGAGCCGCTTACCGGAATGGGTTGGTTCCCAGGATATGCTATTGATGTAGAAACAGGACAACGATTGAATATTTTCTTCGGTGAAAACTCCGTCTATGATTGTGATGCTCAGGAGCCAGGTACGGTCTGTGATGATGCCATTTTCCAATTGGGTCAAACCGGAAGAGATATGATGTGGAATCCAACCCCTGAGGTCGGAATCGTTACGCCAGGTCGTAACGTTGTAGATCAATTCAATCTCTACTTGGGTGGACAGCACTTTATTTACGTGACTAGCGAACCTTATGATTCTTGTAATAACATTCGACGCCAGTTGGTCAATACTGGAAACATTTTTGATCAAATTTTGGCTAAGAAAGACATTCGCTGGGCGGGTATTCCTGTCTTGCAGGCTGAAACAGAATTATTGTCTTACGGAGATGGATTGATTCCAAATGATTTGACCATCAAGGTAAGAGTAGACAATCCTTACCGAGTGAATGTAGGTACAGGACAAAATAATGGTTATCCAACTTATGAGATCAAATTCGAGGATGTTGCTTCCGATGAGATTGTAGCACAAAACGAAGTTGATTCTGTCTTGGATTTGATCAACCTTGTGCCGAATCCGTACTACGGTTTTTCTGACTACGAAAATTCTCAATTCTCCAATATCATCAAGATTACCAACTTACCGGCGGTAGCAACAGTAACCATTTACACCCTGGATGGTAAGTTCATCCGTCAGTACCTTCGCGATGAAACTGGTCTGGTTCCTCAAGGAAACAATCGGGCTTTATTGCGCAATCAAATCTTGCCAGATATCGAATGGGATTTGAAAAACAGCAAGGGAATTGCGGTCGCCAGTGGTGTTTATCTCGTTCACGTAGATGCTCCTGGTTTGGGCGAACGAACCTTGAAATGGTTCGGAATTGCT
>JBCCSR010000712.1:0-3867 GCA_039199865.1 Bacteroidota bacterium | reverse complement strand
GCCAATTATTACCTCACCAAACCGATTGATTTTGCGATATTGAAGGAGAAAGTCTTTTTGCACCATTAGTTTTAATTTAGAGAAAATCCTAAATTAGTGTTGCAATTGGAAAATAAAATTCGACGAAATGGATGTAAATGAAATCATGGCGCAATTGGAAGCCTACGGAGATGAACGCACCAAAAACACCTTGATGAGGCATGGTGCAAAGGAACCCTTCTTTGGCGTCAAGGTAGCGGATCTAAAAAAAATATTGAAAAAGACCAAAAAGAATCACGCGCTTTCTCTGGCCCTCTACGCTACGGGCAACTCCGATGCCATGTACTTGGCTGGCTTGATGGCCGATGAACACCAAATGACAAAAAAGCATCTAAACGACTGGGTGAAAAAAGCCTATTGGTCTTACTTGAGTGAATACACCGTTCCTTGGGTGGCGGCAGAAACGCCATTTGGTTTCGAACTCGGCTTGAAGTGGATTACATCCAAAAAAGAAGGCGTTGTGGCCGCTGGCTGGTCGACCTTGGCCAATTATGCTGGGGTCAATCAAGACGAAGATTTGGATATTGCCAAGTATTCGGCTTTGCTAGATCAAGTAGAAAATGAAGTGCATCAAGCTGAAAACCGAGTCAAATACACCATGAACGGCTTCGTCATTTCCGTTGGGTCTTTTATTCCGGCCCTGACCGAAAAAGCCATAGCCATTGCGGAAAAGGTGGGGAAAGTCGAGGTCAATATGAATGGAACGGCTTGTAAAGTTCCGCTCGCCAAAGCCTACATTCAAAAAGTGATCGACAAAAATCGGGTAGGGAAGAAGCGAAAAACAGCGCGGTGCTAGTTTTGAAATGCACTCAATTGGGGATTGGATTGAAGGAGGCTTCCAACACCGCTTTTAAATCTGGGTGCCCTCCATCATAGCCCAATGCCCAGATGGCGACGCCTCCCAGGCCTTGCTGTTTGATCCATGCATATTTGCTTTTTAGACTAATGGGATCCTCAAACCAGAGGAGTTCGTAAGTTTGATCCTCTATTTTTCGGGAAAAGTAAGCACTCTGACTCAGCAAATCTCGTTGGGGAGGGCGGTTGCTATCGTAACGATTGATTAAGTTTCGGTAAATGAGGTATTCTTTGAAGGTGCAGTTTTCACTTTTAATGGCATCTTCGGTACAGTGCCAAAGACTACCAAAGTAGGGAAGTTCCACAATAAACTTAGTGGGGGAAATGTCCTTTTGCAGTAGCGGTTTAATGGTGGAGACAAGACTAGGAGCATTTTCGGGGCTTTCCAAAGGACTCATTGGCCCAGCTGTCTCACTGCTACGATTGTAATATTCATAACCATTGAGGATAAAGAAATCTATCTGATCACTGATGCCACTAAGATTGGGATAATTGCCTTCGGTCTCGAAATCATGAGGTAACTTTAGCGAAAGTATTTGTTGGGGAGAAATTAATTTTAACTGAGTAGAAAATGCCCGGATGAAAGCCAAGAGGGCTGGCCCCTGCGCGTTGGGAAGGTCCTCAAAGGCCAAGCTGACTCCACTGAGCTTCAACTGTCGGATGAGTGCCGTTACATTGTCTATCAAGTGTTCTTGCTGTAGCCCTTTATTTTGTAAGAAAATGTTTAGGGCCTCTGAGGATCGCACTGAAATGGTGAGCAACAACTTTTGTTTTTTTTCTTTTGCATTTTGCTGCTCCACAAAAGCCTTCAATTGTTCCATCATTTGTTCATCCGTATTGTTTCCCGTATCCGGATCTAGATCGTAGGAGAAAAAAGCGAGATGAGTGAAGTGAGTATAATCATGTTGCTGAAAGGAACGGAGCATCCAATGGGGGACGGTACCCCAAACGACGTGCTGGGCTTTAGCTGGCAGGTCGATGGCCGAGGTCTTCGACTCCTTGGCATCTCTTGCATGAATCGGGGAGTCAGAAGTTCCACCCGTAAATTGTCGGGCAATGAAAAAGAACAAGATGAGGGCAAGCATCGGTAAGCCTAAACGCAATAGTTTTTTTTGGGACTTTCTTTCTTTTTGGGAAGGCTTGCGCTCAACTTTAGGGCTGGTTTGATTCAATCCCTGCTCAGTTTGACTACCGAGTCGCGCTTTTCTCTCCTTGACTTGGTCAATACTTTTGTACAATCCCCTAACCACATTGGCGTAAGCAGAGGATTCCGAGTCCCATTTGTCAATGGGCAAACCATCTTTGGGCAGGGCTTGAAATTGCTGCAAATCCGTGAGTTCCCAAGCACAATCTCTTAAAATGATGGGCACCACGATGGTCTGATGATCTCGGTGGCGCTGCATGGCGGCGGCCATTTCTTGGTCGTAGAAATAATTGGATGCCAAGGAGTCGGCACTGACCAGCAATAAAACAATATCGGCATCGTACAAATGGCGTTTGATTTCTGCTTCCCAGGTGGCTCCCGGAGCAATTTCGCCATCGTACCAGATTTGAATGGTACGGTTGCGTTGCAGGGGTTGTAGGTAAGTCCGAAGTTGATTGAGGTAATCGACATCCTTACGGGAATAGGCAATAAAAACGTTGATGGATGCTTCTTTTTCTTGGCGCATAAGTAAAAGTAAAAAAAAGATTACGTTTTCATTGGAATCAAAATCGTAAAAGTTGTTTGTAGGCCTTCAGAGCTATCGACCATCAACTGCCCTTTATGCAATTGGGTAATGATGTCGTAGCTAATCGAAAGGCCCAAACCAATATTGCCTTCTCCGGTGGGTTTGGTGGTAAAGAAGGGATTGAAAATATCATCTTGTACCTTTTGGGGAATGCCCACTCCGTTGTCGGTCACGCTAATTTTTAGCTGTTCTTTTTCAATGGCCGTACTGATTTTGATCTGGGGGGCAAAATCGTTTTGCTCTTCCTGCTTGAGATGGGTCGCATAGCAGGCATTGTTGATCAGATTCAAAACCACTCGCCCCAACTCTTGTGGATAAATGTTTACCTTGGGTAGATCGGAGGCAAAGTCATTGACGATCTGGGCCCGAAAATTTCGATTGATGGCCCTAAAGCCATTGTACGCAAAATTGGTATTGATTTCGATCAAACTGTTGATGTCTTCTAGATGTTGGATGGATTCTGCATCTCTGGCGTGGTTCATCATGTTGTTGACGATCTGATCGACGCGAAGGCCATTGTCTTTGATGTCGTTGAGGTTGAGTCGGAGGTCTTCAATACTGGATTGGATGAGTACCTTTTTGTCGGTGGGAAACAAGTTTTTGACTTCCAGTAGATTTTCGTCCAATTCATCAATCAGTTCTGCGGAGTCTTCCGAGAAATTGGTGATGAAGTTGAGGGGATTTTTGATTTCGTGAGCAATGCCGGCGGTCAGTTGACCCAATGAGGCCAATTTTTCCTGAACGACAAGTTGATCTTTGGTCCGAATAATTTCTTGGTTCATTTGGGAGACCTTCTGATGCTGCTTTTGCACCTCGGAAAGCAAACCCTCTTTTTCTCGTTTGGCTTTAAACAAAAAATAAGTAAACGTCAGTAGACTCAGGGCGATACCAAAGAGGAGGATAACAAGGTTATTTCTGGAACGGAGCGAGGCTTGGTATTGGAGTCGATCCTTCTCAATGACATTTTCAATTTGGATAGAATCCTGCCAAATCTGATTGCGAAAATCGAGCAATTGCAATTGTTTTTTGACTTCATCTCCTTTGATACTATCGCTCAGCATTTTGCTTTTTTCCAGATGGTCTAGGGCCTTGGAGGTTTGCCCCAATTCTTTATTGAGCTCATACAATTCACGATTGCAAATTTCTTGATTGACGAGATGGTTGCCCAATTTTGCGATGGTCAGCGCTTCTTCAAAACTCGAAATGGCAGCAGCTAAATTGCCCTCTTTTTTGGCAATTTCTC
>JBCCSR010000711.1:0-3871 GCA_039199865.1 Bacteroidota bacterium | reverse complement strand
GTCAAATCCTGGCGCCATGGGCTCATAGGCCGGGTCGCCCGCATTCTGACGGTCGACGACGGCGGCTTGGAAAACCAATGAGCCGGGAAGTTCTGCCCTCCGATACGGAACGGACCCCAGCATGCTAACGGAAGTCGACATGGGAGGCAGTACTGCCGATCATTCTATTACCCTTACGGACTTGGAGCCAGCTGAATTTTATTACGTAGAAGTTTCTTCTAGCAATGGAAATACCACGACAACGTCTACGACCAAACTGTTTAGTACCGCTTCTAACTCCACCGGAGAGGTACGGGTCTATTTTAATTTTGAAGTAGATGCCAATTTTTCCAATGGAAGCAATCCCACCGCTTTGACCTCCGCGGCAATGGAAGCGGCCATTATCGAGCGCATCAATGCAGCCACCACTTCGATTGATGTGAGTGTATACAACAACAATCGGGAGACCATCGTACAAGCCTTGGCCAATGCCTACAACAATGGAGTACAAGTACGATACATCGCCGATGATGAAACGGCCAACTTAGCCTTGTCGAATCCTCAGCCTCCTTTCCCAGTAGTCAAAGGAAACAATGGTTCGCCTTTAATGCACAACAAATTTTTTGTCTTTGATGCCGATTCCCAAAACGATTCTTGGGTGATTAGCGGTTCGACCAACATGACTTCCCAAAACTTAGCGGAAGACTACAACAATACGGTTTTTATTCAAGATCAAGCGCTGGCCAAAGCCTATCGTCTTGAATTTGAAGAGATGTGGGGATCTACTGGTCAAAACCCGGGTATCTTCAACGTAAAATTTGGCGAAAGCAAGAAGGACAATACGCCGCACTTGTTCAATATCAACGGGATGATGGTAGAATCTTATTTCTCTCCCTCGGATCGAACGACCGTCAATATTGTCAATGCCATCAAAACGGCCAATACCGACGTAGAATTTGCGCTGTTGACCTTTACCAACAATGAATTGGGAAATGCCATTTTAGAGGCGCACAATAGCGGCATTCAAGTTCGTGGAATCATCGACAACGTCAACGATCAAGGATCTGAGTTTGACTATTTAGATGGCAATGGTGTGAATGTTAGTCCGGATAATACCTCCGAGCAGACCCATCACAAATATGCCTTGGTTGATGCTACCAATGCATCGTCTGATCCCATGGTCATTACGGGCTCACACAATTGGTCGGCTAGTGCGGAAGTGAGAAATGATGAAAATACGCTGATCATTCATGATGCAGATATTGCCAATATTTTCCTGCAGGAATTTGAAGCCCGCTGGTGCGAAGCCACTGGTGGAACCAATTGTACTTTGGTATCTAATCAAGAAGTCGATCAAATTGAAGGCTTTGAAGCCAATTTGTTTCCCAATCCTGCCCTTGATTACTCCAATATCCGAATGGAATTGTCCGATCGCAAAACGGTACAAATTTCATTGTGGGATGTTCAGGGAAGGTTGATCCAGTCTTCTCTCCTCAGAAACATTGTAGGAACGACTGATCATCAGCTACGCCTAGAAGGTTTGCCCTCTGGTAATTACTTGGTTGATTTCAAAGTTGACGATCAACATGCAGTGAAAATATTACAGATCAAATAAGCAGAATTGGAGGCCTGGTATTGATTGTTCAACGTTCAACAGGCCTCCACTTTTCTACTTTCCCCTCACCCAAAACCTAAAGCAATGCCCTACTCTACTCTTCGGGACTTAGTGGCCATCGACTCTCCTTCTGGCTACACCGAAACTGCTTGTCAGTACATTTCTGACCTACTCAAAAGCTATGGCTGGCAGCCCGAGATGACCAACAAGGGAGCGGTAAAAGTTGCGCTAGGCGAAACGCCCAAATGTTCGATCGCAGCACACGTAGATACCCTTGGTGCGATTGTCACAGAAATCAACCAAGATGGCACTCTTCGCATTTCTAATGTTGGTGGGATTACCTTAAATGGTTACGAAGGAGCTTATTGTCGAGTCAGAACGCTAGATGACCAAGTGTATACCGGAACGCTCCTATTAGACAATCCCGCTGCTCATGCCAATCGGGAATTGATTAGTACTACGCGAACGCTACACAATATGCACATTCGTCTCGATGAGGTGGTAGAAACGCAGCAAGATACAGAAGCATTGGGCATTCAATCCGGTGATTTCATCTGTTTTGATACCAATTATGAAGAAACAGCAAGTGGCTTTATCAAGTCCAAATACATGGACAACAAAGCGGGTTGTTATGTATTATTTGAAATTGCGAGAAGGGTAAAAGAAGCAGGTTTGACGCTTCCAGTTGAGTTGTTCTTTTCCAATTACGAAGAAGTGGGACATGGTGGGACTTGTGGTTATGCGCCAAGTGCCAAAGAACTATTGGTCATCGATATGGGAGTGGTCGGCAAAGGATGCTCTGGAAAAGAGACAGCTTGTTCGATCTGCGCCAAAGATTCTTCCGGACCTTACGATTATAACATGCGAAAAAAATTGGTTCAGCTCGCCAAGAATCTAAATATTCCTTTCGAAATGGATGTCTACCCTTTTTACAGCTCCGATGGCTCCGCCGCCTTACGAGCAGGCAACGATTTTCGAGTTGCTCTGATTGGTCCCGGTGTATCTGCTTCTCACGGAGTAGAGCGAACCCACAAAAAAGGAATAGAGGCGACGATCGATTTGTGTATGGCCTACATCCAGGCCTAAGGACTTTAGGCTATTCCCCAAAAAGATAAAGGGACGACAATTGATACGACTTCAATTACTATTCAAGGCCTTCCCTTTTCTTTTTGCCAATAAGTTATTATTTTGGGGTTCAGTTGCATACAATTCTTCGTTTATGAGATTAATTTTATTCATTGCCCTCTTTGCTTGCCCTTATCTACTATCCGCTCAATTTTTGTATGAGGAGGCAGCCATCAAAACGACAGTGAATATTTCTACGAAGAAAAAGGCAGTCAAACCCTGGATGTATTATTATTTATATCCGAATAGAAATCGCATCATCCCCTTTCAAAACCCTTACCCCAATTCATTTAATGTTCCTACCGGAAGCTATCGAAATATTGCGTCGAGAAATAAGCTCCACAATGAACGCCTATCGGGCTATCTCAATAAAGTCTATCAGAGTCAAACCCATCAACAGACGGTTAATGACCTTCGGCGCTTTTCCGATCAGACCATGAGTTATAACGTCCCACAAAATTTTATCAATCGAGCGGTAAGTAATTTGATCATGCAGATTAAGTAGTGGTGTATACTTTCCGTTTGCATTCACCGATGAACTGACGAGAAAAAATAGCTAGTACTTAACTTTGTTTAGAAATAAAACTCGACGCTTGCGCTTAGCCGATTTATCTTTTTTGTTTTTTATTTTCTGCTCCCCCTGCACCAAAAAATAATCATCGTACCAATAGCTTAGATTTGAAAAAGACCATTTTATTTGATCACCATCGAATCCTGTTTCAATTTCTTCACTAGCGGTATCCAACAGAATATCACCATTATAACTTATATATTTCGATACAATTCTGTTGTTAAAAGCATAGGCAATTTTAACCCCGCGATCATCCAAGCCCGAAACTCTAATGAATCTCTTCAAATAATAGACCCTATCTGTTTGGTAAAGGTCAAAGTTTCTATCCCAAAGAAGTGCTCCCTCATTGCTAAACTTAGCAATAACTCCGTGAGTGTATTGGTATCCATCAAAAACCTTGTTGCTAGGACTCCCTCCCCGTTTCATTGAATAACTGGGATTTGCTTCTGAACGATATTTAGGAAAATACACTTCCCCAACAAATAGATAACCATCCTTTAATTCAATGACATTATGATGCAAAATTCGATAGTTAATGCCCAATTCCTTCCCCTTGGATTTTTTCCTTTTCTTTTTCTTTT
>JBCCSR010000710.1:0-3873 GCA_039199865.1 Bacteroidota bacterium | reverse complement strand
CTAATTTCAAAAAGAGCTGTTGAACCCTTCAAAACGCAAGGGTATACCCTTCAAAAGTAACTTGCTTTGCCCACTTTTTCTTGACCTTTTTTCCTAAAAACACCTATATTTTTATTGAATATTAATTCAAATGCCAGCGCATTTCCTGCTAAATTGGATATATTGTGAAGCCACCACTCTAAATTTGGTTTTACCTCAATAAAATGGACATTAAACATGCGTAACAAACTCCAAGACCAACTATTGGAAGCGGTTTTGAGTCGGTATCCCAAGCGGTCGGTTGCAGTAGAGGCGCTAAGCGAAATGTTGGGAACGGGCAAAGATGCGGTCTATCGTCGTCTACGAGGAGATACCCTGCTGACCCCTGATGAAATGCAATTGCTCGCTCAGCAATTTAATATTTCTTTGGATGCCCTGGTCTTTGACCAGTCCGATAAGGTATTTTTTTCCTATAGTTTTTTTGAACGTCCCGTCGATAATTTTCGCACCTTTCTGGATGGAATTTTTCGATATTTCGCGCAAGCGACTCAACAAAAAAACGCCAGAGTTTACTATGCCTCTGCGGAGATTCCGTTTTTCTATTATTGTTTTTTTCCCGAACTGATTGCCTTTAAGTTGTACGTCTGGGGAAGAGCAGTTTGGGGGTTTGATTATTTGCGCAATCGTCCTTTTGACTTTGAAATCCTACCGTATTCGGATTTGCAATTGGCCGAGCAATGCTTACTTCACTATCGTGAATTGCCCAGTACCGAACACTGGAGTATGAATATGGTGGATTTTACGTTGAGCCAAATTGAGTACCATGTCATCAGTGGTGCTTTCAAACAGGTGGAAGATGCTTTGTTGCTTTGTGATCGTTTATTAGAATTGACCCAACACCTGCAAGTGATGGCCGAGCATGGTCGGAAGTTTATGATTCATCGACCTCCAGAGACAGCTCCGGAAAATACTTTTGAGCTATTCCACAATGAAATGGTCTATTCCAATAATACCATCTTGGTGGCCTCTGATCAGGGAAAAATGCTCTTTACCACATACGGTAATCCCAATTTTTTGCGGAGTACTGATCAAAAAATTTGTGACCATACCCAAGACTGGTTTGTTCAGATGGGGTCAAAGTCAGAGTGCATCAGTCAGCAATCTGAAAAAACACGGGCCTGGTTTTTTAATGTCTTGAAAAGGCGAATTGAGCAAGCAAGAAGTCGGATTTCCTTACAGGTTTAATTGTACGAAAATAGCCAAAGAAAGAGTAGGGAACAGTGGATAGTCTTGGATGAAAGGCTCATCTTTAGTTAACATTATTATTCGACTAAACAAAACGCTACCAATGAGTGCTAAAAATTATCTGTTCCTTTCCCTAATTTGTTTATTCTTGAACTTGGCATGTAGTCCCGATGAACCCATCTCAGAGGAGCCTCCAATAGAAAATAAAGAGCCATCCGATCCTATTGATCTTAACGTGAATTGTCAGTTCTTTTTCGGTGCTTGGTGCATGGAGTATATCGAAGCTCCGGAAATAGGAACTGAGTTTCACCGGTTTTTCTTTATTGACGACCTAACCGGATATCGCGCAAGTAGATATGGGGTAATTGCCAAAACAGTGGACGGAGGAGTCAGTTGGCAACTCATTAATCATCAAGATTTGCCCTCTCCGATTACCACAGAATATTTGGGACCAATTTTTTTTATCGATAAGGATCATGGTTATATTGGTCAGAATTGTTGTTATGGCAATGCAAATTTTGGACCTATTCTCCTCAAGACGATGGACGGGGGCACCACTTGGGAGAAGTACTACATGGAGGAAATGAAAGGGTTTGATGATCTTTTGTTTTTTGATGAGCACAATGGTCTAGCCATTGCTTTAGTTGATATTGGAGAACCTTTGGGAGAACGACAAGTCATGCGGACGACTGACGGAGGCTTGAGTTGGTCAAAGATTGATCTTCCAGTCAGTAGATTAAGAACCGTTAGTTTTTTGAGGGTTGGGGGTAATATTAATTTACTCAGTGAGGAGGGTACGGGGCAATCCATCATCCTTCGCTCAACTGATGAGGGACAAAGCTGGCTAGAAGTACCTTTGCCTGAACCAGACTGCCATAGGATTCATTTTATCAATGAGCAGTTCGGTTTTGCGACATTTGGGGAACGCAAATTCACCGAATACGTATACGAAACTAGGGATGGAGGACAGACTTGGGAAATGAAAGATCATCCGATTCGATACGATTCCTTTATTCATTTCCATGATCCGGATAATGGCTTTGTGATCAATACTACCTATGACTATGAATGGGTAAGTTCTGGGGTCTATGCTGTAGGAAATGGGAGGGTGCTTTACCATACTACAGACGGTGGAGCTACTTGGAGCAGAGCAACGGAGGAGGAAGGCTATGAATTTGGTCAGTTCTTGGTGCATCAAACTGAGCGATTGGTCTACACCCACGGATACGAATATTTCAGCAAATTTGCGTTCCAATAATTAAGAATCTCAATCAATTTTATTCTGTTACCCTACCCCAAGATTGTTACCAGGATTAAAATGCTAGAGAAAGACCACAATTCAACCCCTCAAATCGACAATTCAGCTCCAATTTGCTGGCAAAAGCGCCGATTTATTGGCATGTTGCGTTAAAAATAGGAATTGATGACAGCTTACTTTGAAAGCAACAGAGAAATTTTGGGTTTCAACGATAAGTGGTTGATTATTTTGGGAATTCCCATGATTAGCTTTGTCATTTCAGTCATTTTCTTTAGTGATCAACTGATGGAGTCTCCCGTCTACTTTTTTCGAGACTGTATGTTGGTGGCCTTTGTGCATACCCTTATTTATTGGATGATTCTTCGTCAGGTGGTGATTTATTTGCGTCGTCAATTTCCCAAAATAGAGGACGTACAAAAGCGGATCATTCGATTGGGCATCACCTTTCTGGTGCTTTATTTTGCCCTCAATCCCGTTATAAAACTTGCAACCATGGAGTTGCTGCCAAGTCATGAAGATATACATGGAGCCCTGCCAATGTTTGCTGCCGTTTTAGTCAATAGTGCTTTGGTATTGGCCATTTATGAGTGTGTTTATTTTTATGAACAATTCCGTAAATCGGTGATTGAACGCGAACAACTGGAGCGAGCCAATATCCAATCCCAATTGGAGGGATTAAAAAATCAGGTCAATCCTCATTTCTTATTCAATAGTCTGAATACCTTGGTTTATTTGATTCCTGAAAATCAAAAATTGGCGGTTCGATTTGTCCAAAAACTGTCGAAAGTATATCGTTATATATTAGAGATTCGAGACAAAAAATTGATTCCACTCGAAGAGGAATTAGAGTTTCTACATGCCTATATTTTCTTATTGAAAGAACGGTTTGAGGAAAATTTGCAAGTTAGTATTGAGATTCCCGAGCATCACCTGAACAGTCAGATCGTTCCGCTCTCTTTGCAGATCTTAATTGAAAATGCCATCAAGCACAATATCATTTCCACCGAGCGTCCACTCAGTATCGAATTGTTTGTGGAAAAAGACAATCGTTTGGTGGTGAAAAATAAACTGCAAAAGAAAAATCAGGTGATGAATTCCACCAAAGTTGGGTTGGAAAACATTAAGAGTCGCTACAGCTTTTTCTCTCAACAACCCGTAGAAGTATTGGTGACTCAGGCCTCCTTTATGGTCATTCTACCCCTTATCCATTCAAAAGTATTGATCAATTCATGAAAGTATTAATCATCGAAGATGAACGTCCTGCTGCCAAACGATTGAAACAACTAATTTTAGAATACAACCCTGCTGCAGAAGTCGTTGAAACCATCGATAGTGTAGAGTCTTCCGTAAAATATTTACGCAATTTTGATCCTCCCGATTTGATATTTATG
>JBCCSR010000709.1:0-3875 GCA_039199865.1 Bacteroidota bacterium | reverse complement strand
TTCGTTGGCAGAATAAAATTCAGGCCAGCAAAATCATTACTCATTTGAAGCCGTATCGCTCCCATTCATTTTGGGCAAAGCTATTGATTGCTTTGGGAATCCTTGTTCGACTGGTTCCTTATCTACACAACCGATCGCTGTGGTTGGATGAAGCCAACTTAGTCAATGGCATCTTAGCCCTATCTTTTGGCGACTTGACTGGCGTTTTACCCAATGATCAAGCCGCTCCGATTGGTTTTCTTTGGTTAGAAAAAGCAAGTACACTCCTTTTGGGCGATGGTGAATACGCTCTGCGATTGGTCCCATTGTTTTGTAGCATCCTTGCCTTGTGGCTCTTTCATCGACTGGTTCACAAAATTTTCCACCCCACTTTCGCCCTTTGGGCTTTGGCCTTTTTCGCCTTTAGTCCCTACCTCGTTTACTATGCTTCGGAAGTCAAGCAGTACGGAATGGATGTCACTTGTACCCTCCTTTTGCTCTGGCTTACCGAAACTTGGCTGAAACAAAAAATGAATCATAATCAACTGATCATTTACAGCCTAGTTGGGGCAATTTTACTTTGGTTTTCCCAGCCTTTGGTCTTTGTACTGGTGGGAACTTGGTTGGCCCTCATTGTTCGCCGACAAGGAATAGAGCGTTGGTTGTTGTTTTTGCCTCCTTGCCTTTGGCTGCTGAGCTTTGCCATCTATTTTCTTGGTTTTTTACAAGACTCCATTGGCAATGCTTCTTTGCAAAATTTTCATCAGCAGTATTTCCTTCCCTTGGCTTTTTGGGACCCCAAAAGTTGGGTATGGTATGGCCAAACAGCAGTTGACCTCTTTAGGTCACCAGCCGGTTTTTTCTTCAAACACTTGGCTTTGCTGGCTGCCAGCATTGGGGTGATTGGTTTTTGGCCAAAGGACAAGAGCCGCTTGCTTTATTTATTGTCTCCCCTGTTGATCGCCCTACTGGCCTCTGGTGTCCACTATTATTCTACCATTTCCCGTTTATTGCTTTTTACCGCTCCGATGCTCATCATTTTAGTGGCAATGGGATTGGCCAGTTTTCATCAATATTTAACGACTTTTAATCAGAGACCTTGGCTCGCTTATGGTGCCCATTTACTCGCCGCCTTGTTGTTGCTACAGGGCTTTTTGAACACGGGCATTCACAATATGAAAGGCATTGAAGTGGAGGAGATCAAGACTTCGCTAGCACACATCGCCACCCATCAACAAGCGGGGGATTATCTTTACGTTTACCAAATGAGTCTACCCGCCTGGCAATACTATCAAGATCAGTTTCCCTTGGACCAATTGACAATCATTCCGGGAACTTCTCCCTATCAGGATTGGAAAAAAGACTTCGATTTTCTGACATCCGGGCAACGGGTCTGGTTGCTATTTAGCCATTATAAAAGTATGGACGGCCAATTGTTCGATGCTATGTTTTTGAATCATCTCAATCGATTTGGAGAGCTGCTACAAAAAGAGCAGAGCGTGGGAGCCGCTTGTTATTTGTATGAGATCAAAGAGTCAGAGTAGATCAAAGTAATTTGATAAATAATGCTTGACGCAAAATAATCGAACCGTTTGGGAGTTAAAATACCGTGTGTTTGTCAAATTCAAACCCATTTTTTCAACAATACAATTTACACCTTCAACCGAAGAACTCCTATGAATGCGAATCCATCTACAGTCCTTCCATGCACATTGAATCGCTGGATTTTTCTCTTGTACTTTCTCCTACTTTTTAATGTCGGTTGCAAAGACTGTGGCGAAGATGTTTATCTGGGGCAGGCCACATTGATTGAGCAGTCTGTCCTCAACTTTCCTTATCTCAACAAAGAAAAAGTATTTTTCACCAACGCAATAAACGATACCATTGCATACGATATTCGAGGGTTCAAAGAAGTAAGAACAGCCAACCAACCGCTCAATATTTTATGTGAGCATCGATCTGAAAATGCGGTATCCTTCATTGAAGGAGAGTCACTGGGAGGGAATCTTTTACTCGATAGAGAGGCCACAGTAGGGAAAATTCAGGAGTTTCAAGTCCATCTGGAATTGAGCAATCTAAATACGAGCGAACCTATGGATACTTTACTGATTGACGAAACAAGGATTCGCTCAATAATACGAGGCGAATATATTGTCCCTGGTCTCCAAGCGCCCTTTAGCAGAATCAATGTCATTACAAATGAACGAGGCAATGCAATTGCAAACTTTACCGGCAATCGCAGAGAGGTATTCAACTCAAGCATCCAATTGAATGGGCAAACCTTTTCCGATGCCTACGCCTCTAACGAAACCAGAAAGTTGATTTGTTACAATCAACAATATGGAATTATTGCCTTTGAAGATGAACATGCCCTATGGGTATTCAGCCATATGGAATAAGCACGGAACACATCCTACCAGTCAACTACTAGCCAGCAAAGATGGAGCCTGCCATTTCTGAATTGATGCGGTAGCCAGTGTCGCTCGCTATTTATCTTTCTACCAATAAGGATCAGTTGAAAGAGATGCCTCCACTCAAAAACTAGGGTAAGACAGAACTCTAGAGAAGAAATGGTATATTTGCGTGGTAAAATCAAATATCTAACCGCTGAACATTCTTCCTCTATTTTTTCATCCCTTAAAAAAATGTAGGAGTCATGTGATGAATAACAATAATAAGCATGAAAAACAATCTACTTTTATTCTTCGTTTTTTTGAGTTTACCATTTCCTAACCTGGCACAAAATCAGTTGTACTGGTCGACCATCGAACCTGGACTTGTTCAAAGAGGAGCACTGGACGGAAGTAATTCTAGCAGTATATTTGCTGATGTCATCTTCGAACCCATTAGCGTAACCGTCGATGCTGATAACAATCACATTTACTGGGGAGATCGAGGAAGCAAAGCCATCCTTCGCAGTAACCTGGATGGCTCCAACATCACTACAATCACCGATGGAGCATTTGCCGCACGGGCCATTACCATCGATCACACCAACAATAAAATATACTACGGAGATGCCAACGTGGCAAGGCTGTATCGAATGGACTTGGATGGAAGTAACCGAGAGCTTATTTTTTCCGACAATCTGGGGAGTGCCATTTATGGAATTGCCTTAGACGTTGACAACAATCAAATGTTTTTTAGCACCGTCAACGATATCTATACTTCCGATTTAGATCCCAATAATGCAACCAAGATCGTAACGGATATGACCCAAGGTAGAAATCTGTTGCTCGATCAAGTCAACAGCAAAGTTTATTGGACCGAACTTGGATTTGCTAGTCCCGGCACCATTAACAGATGTGACCTCGATGGTAGTAATGTTGAAAGTCTCATCAACGAGACTATCGATGAACCCAGTGCTTTTGATATTGACTTTGACAATCAAAAAATATATTGGATCGACGAAGGATTGGAACAAGTCCTCAAAGCCAACTTAGACGGATCCAACATCGAAATGGTATTGGACTTACAAACCTCTGCTTTTGTTTTCATTTTTAATATGGAATTGGATTTGGTGAATGAAAAAATATACTGGACCAATTCACTGGAACCCTCATTGAGAAGCGTTGATTTAAATGGAAATAACCTAGAAACTATTATTGTTGACTACATTGATGATCCTGCCAAAGTCATTGTCAATAGTAGAGATGGGATGGTCTACGTCGGCGATAAGGAGATAGGCATTATACGAGCAGATCTTGATGGTATGAATCCCGAACAGATTCACGAAGGCAGCAGTATGGAGAGTTTTGCCTTGACTCATGAACATTTGTATTATTTCTTGGTCTCTGATGACATCATTGCGAGATCCGATTTGGATGGTACTAATATAGAAACAATTGTTACGGATGTTACTGGTTTTGTTAGAGATATTGCCATTGATACCACCA
>JBCCSR010000708.1:0-3877 GCA_039199865.1 Bacteroidota bacterium | reverse complement strand
CCACGTTGTTGGTATGGATAATCTTCTGACTGGTGACATCTCCAATATTGAACATTTGTTTCCCCTCAAAGAATTTGAATACCATCACCACGACGTGACCAAATTCGTTCACGTTCCCGGTAAATTGGACTATATCCTTCACTTTGCATCACCTGCTAGTCCGATTGATTACTTACAGATGCCCATTCAAACCATGAAGGTAGGGGCTCTGGGCACCCACAATTTATTGGGTTTGGCCAAGGAAAAGGGTGCTCGAATGCTCATCGCTTCCACTTCAGAAGTTTATGGAGATCCCTTAGTCCATCCTCAAGTAGAAGAGTACTGGGGAAATGTCAATCCGATTGGTCCTCGCGGTGTTTATGATGAAGCCAAGCGCTTTCAGGAAGCCATTACTATGGCCTACAACAGCTATCACGGGGTGGAGACGAGAATCGTCCGTATTTTCAATACTTACGGACCCCGAATGAGGGTAAATGATGGTCGTGTGTTGCCCGCTTTTTTCTCCCAAGCCATTCGTGGTGAAGGACTGACAGTTTTTGGCGATGGTTCTCAGACTCGCTCTTTCTGTTATGTCGATGACCTAATTGAAGGGATCTATCGATTGTTGATGAGTAATTATCATCTGCCCGTCAATGTTGGGAATCCCGATGAAGTGACCATCAAAGAATTTGGTGAGGAGGTCCTCGCATTGGTGGGCAATACCAATGCTCGTCTGATCTATAAAGAGTTGCCGACAGATGATCCCAAAAAACGACGCCCCAATATCGCTAAAGCAAAAGAAATATTGGGCTGGGAGCCACAAGTTCCACGTTCGGAGGGGATGAAAATGACTTATGAGTATTTCAAAAAAGTAGTGCCCACAGAACAACTCATTAATTAGCATCTTTTACCAAAAAATTCCGTTACAAGGTGAGCATCACCAATAATGGAACATAATTGCCTTCCACGAGGTCCACTTCGTGGAAGGTGTACAAATGATTAATCGCAATGAAACATACCATCTTAGTGACTGGTGGGGCAGGCTTTATTGGCTCCCATTTGGTTCGTTTACTCGTCAATAAGTATCCAGATTATCAAATTGTCAACCTAGACAAGCTAACCTACGCTGGAAATTTAGAAAATCTCAAGGATGTTGAAAATGCCGAGAATTACACTTTTGTAAAGGGAGATATTGTTGATGATCAATTCTTGCATCAGCTATTCGACCAATATCAATTTGATGGGGTGATTCATTTGGCAGCCGAATCTCATGTCGATCGGTCGATTAGTGATCCGATGAGTTTTATCAAAACCAATATTGTCGGTACGGTCAACTTGCTCAATGCCGCGCGTAAAAACTGGACAGATTGGACGGGAAAACGATTTTATCACGTGTCCACGGATGAGGTGTATGGAACGTTAGGAGAGACGGGATTATTTACGGAAGAAACTTCCTACGACCCTCGTTCCCCTTATTCTGCTTCGAAAGCCAGTTCGGATCATTTGGTGCGGGCTTATCACCACACCTATGGCATGCCCATTGTTTTATCTAATTGTTCCAATAATTACGGTCCGTACCAGTTTCCCGAAAAATTACTGCCTTTGTTTATCCACAACATCAAAAACAACAAAGCGCTTCCCGTTTATGGAGATGGCAAGTATACGCGCGACTGGTTGTGGGTGATCGATCATGCCAAGGCGATTGATCTGATTTATCATGAGGGAAAAAATGGAGAAACCTACAATATTGGAGGGAATAATGAATGGAAAAACATAGATTTAATTCATTCGCTTTGTACCATTATGGATGAACTTTTGGAAAGACCAGAAGGCTCTTCCAAATCTTTGATTACTTATGTCAAAGATCGTCCAGGACATGACCGCCGTTATGCTATCGATGCCTCGAAATTAATGAATGAGTTGGGCTGGGCTCCTACGATTCAGTCGGAGGAAGGACTTCGATTGACTGCTGAATGGTATTTGGCCAATGCAGAGTGGTTGGATAATGTAACTTCGGGCAATTATCAGCAATATTATGAAAAGCAGTACGGAAGTGAGGTAGAATAGAGGCGAAATACTTGGATAAAAAAAGAGAGGGAAGCACATTCATCTGGTGCTTCCCTCTCTTTTTTTACGATGCTTTCCTGCTCTTTTTATTGCAGTGCTTTTATAGCCGCAGCAGGTTGAATCATTCGTCCGGTTTCTTTGGTGTTTCCGGTCTTTACCCCCGTTTTATTTAAAATGGAGTAAACTTCTTTGGTCGTTAGTTCTGGCTGAATACTTTTCATCAAGCCCACGAGTCCGGCGACGTAAGGGGTGGCCATGGAAGTTCCGCTAAACTTGGCGTATTTACTACTGGGAATGGTAGAATGGATATCCACACCTGGGGCTGCAATGCCCATTTTCAAATTCGTTACGAAGTTGGAAAAAGAGGCTCGATTGATCATCGTATCGACGGCACTGACCGTGATGGCTCCGGGGGCACAAGCGGGGGCGAAAAATTTCGCATTGGCATTGCTATTGCCAGCAGCAACAATAACAATTGCTCCAGCTTTATTGGCATACTCAATCGCTTTTTGATACGCTCTTTGCTTGGCATCATTGGAAGGACCTCCGAGCGACATGGAAATAACGTCGGCACCATTGTCCGCTGCTTCAATCATTCCATTGATAATGCCTTGTTGGGTACCACCGCCAAATGCTCTTAGGACGGTAATGCTAGTGAGTTGGACATAATCATTGGATTGAGAAAAGGAGGCGACTCCCTTGCCATTATTGGAAACAGCACCCGCAATACCCGCACAATGGGTGCCATGTCCTCGTGGATCTTTATCGTATTTTGCCTTGTGGGAACGATAATTGGCTTTCAGGTCTTCATGTTTAGCATCGACTCCCGTGTCGAGAATAAATACCCTCGCTTTGCGTTTGGCTTTTACTTTACTGCTTTTCAGTACCTTATAGAGCTCATCCATCTTCAGGGCTTCAAAGCCCCACAATTGGTCAATATCTGGATCGTTTAGCCCATATTTTTTGACATTTTTTCTTTGACTGCCAATGGGGGCCAATTCTTGTGGATCGAGCTGAACGATTTCGTTCCATTCCCAGCTATCGATCAAACCGCTGGCCATCAAATCTCGGGTGATGGCTTGGGATTGGTGGATGGCCTTTTTAGGAATATTGAGGACAACGTAATCGTCGAGATCCGTTTGATCTTTCAAGGCGACTTCAAAGGCAGGAGAGTAGCTAAGTCCGTATTTTTTGACCAGATGCGCCAATTCTTGCATTTGGTGATTTTCTTTGATCTCAACGAGCAGTTCTCCTTCGGGATCGGAATGGGAGGGCTGAGTAAGCGCCTTTTCAAGTTCAGTAGAGTGATCGGGACTTGGCAGGGCGACCTGCTCGTTTGGCGTTTCTGGGAATGTTTGTTGGAGAACGCTAAAATATTTGAATTGGAAAATGCAATAGACGACTGCCAAGAGAGCAAAAAAGAGCATTTTTTGTTTTTTCAAAAAACTGAAACCACTCGTCACTGCCGCAAGAACCATGAAATCTCGAAAAAGGATGGCCAATTTGTAGCTGGTTGAACCATCTGAAAAGGCCAAGGCAAATAAATAAACGAGGAAGCCTCCTAAAAAGGCAGTACTCATCATTCGACTCATCACCCGATTCTCTTCAAAGTAAAACCAGAGAATCAAACCGAGCAAACACACTGAGTAACCGAGAGGATATAATGTAGACAACATTTTTTAAGGATTTTATGTTATAGCTGTTCTGATTGAGATCAGGTGAAAAACAGCATTACTTACTTTCAAACAAGCCTAATATATTAAAAAGCCTTGCCAATCCCAAAAGGGAAAGATAAGTAATGCCATTCCCTCGTTAAAACAACGTATTTTAT
>JBCCSR010000707.1:0-3878 GCA_039199865.1 Bacteroidota bacterium | reverse complement strand
GGATTTTTACCCCGGCTGCTTGATCTGCAATGTCTTCTTCACTATTGGCAAAACCCGTCCAGGATTTTCCTTCTACCAGGAATTGACCATTCGACAATTTGGTATCCGTCAAAATGGTGGTGGCGTGACAAACCGCAGCAGAGGGTTTGCCCGTTTCGTAGAAGTTGGCAAAAAACTGCATCAAGGCTTGGTTGTTTTTAAAAGTGTACATTGGCCCTTGTCCACCGACTAAAAAAATGGCGGCGAAATCGTCGGGATTCACCGTACTCAATTGCGCTGTTTGCTCGGTCAATGCCATTAATTCTGGGGTATGAATAAAGCCCATGCTAATCAGATCGCTTCTCGACCATTGGCTTTCATCTCTGGGATCACTGTAAGCATCAAATTCGATTTTTCCTCCTTCTGGGCTGGCGAGTACGACTTCAAAGCCAGCTTCCGTAAATGCTTTGTAAGGGTGGGTGAGCTCTGCCGCCCAACAGCCAATAGGCCAACCCGTTTGTGCAGAAACGGTAGGATTAGAGACGATCATTAATATTTTTTTCTGGGTGGTGGCATTGGGGTTGTGACCATAAGCCTGGCCTACTTTTTCTTTAACAGAATGTTGCATGTTTGATTTTTTATGTGAGTAAATGGTTTGTTTTGTGCCTGAATACTAAGACTTAATAGACCGAATAAAACAAGGCACATCCAATTAGAATCATTTTTCATGATATCTAATTTCATGGCAATAAGTGAAGTAAAGATTTTTGCTTCGCTTTGGTAAAATTACAACTGCTACTTACTTTTGTTGTGATACTGACCAAAATGTATGATACTAACTTTTTGGAAAGTATATTGATAATCAAATGCTTAGCACAATGCCTGAATTTTTGTACGAAGGGAAATTGTATTACAATCCCGTAGAGTTTGCCCTAAATTTTATTGGAGGGACTTGGAAAATGCCCATCCTCTGGCGATTGAAAGACCAGGTTTATCGTTACGGGGAATTGAAAAAGTCGATCAAACACATTTCTGATAAAATGCTTACTTCTCAATTGCGTGAGCTGGAAAGAGATGGCTTGATTCATCGGAAGGTCTACGCGGTGGTGCCCCCCAAAACGGAATACAGCATTACTAAGAAAGGAGAGCTGACCATTCCCATTATCACCACTATTCGCAATTTTGGTTTACAAATGATGGAAATGGAGGGAATCGACCGTTAGTCCCTGGATTCGATGTTGGCTTGGGAATATTTCAACAATTATTTTTTGGACTTCCGCTTAGAAGCATAGGGAGTGGTCTCATCGAGTAAGAGTGCTTCCTGGATGACTTCAAATAAACGCTCTTCCGGAATGTCATCTAGATGGTTAATGGTGAGTCCAGCGACTTGCTGTCTTTTTTTAAAATCGAGTAGACCTTGTTCATTAGACAATTCGTTGGCGCGGACAAAAGCCATTTCGACGGCTTCGGTTTTAATGGGATTGAGGTAGCAAATCCAAGTCTTTCGATAGTAAAAGGGAATGCGATAGCGAATCTTGCTGACCACTTCTGGTTGTGCCATCATCAAATCGTGGAGATATTGGAAGAGGACTTGTTGCTTTGGTGGAAGGTCGAAAATAAATGCTTCTACGGCGGTCATGCTTGTCGTATTGATGGTATTGATCTACAACAAAATTGCCGAAAAATATTTGGTTCTCAAAAAGATCCTCGCAGGAGAGTAGGGTAAAGGGATACGAGAAAATCGGGGACGATTGAAGCGAAACGGACTTAGTCTATGAGACGGGATGATCATTCACGGTCAACGATGCAATAATTTGAAGCCGATATTTCGACCCATCTGCTGAAAAATGGCCAAATTGATCCAAGAGATCGCCAATTGTTCGAGCAAAACGACTTGGGCTCCTTGACCAAAATCATAACAGTTGTCAAAACCGACATCCATGGCCAAGGCATGGGCCACCGCTTTTGCCCGATCGCTATCGCCCGCCATAAACAAGTCAATGGCATGACCGTCATAATTGGGATTGGCCATGTTTTCGAAACCAGTAGTGTTGAAGCATTTGACAACGTCGGCTTCGGTCAATTCGGCTAAAGCGTGGTAAGCCGTTTCGTAGGGTGCTGGTTTGGTTCGAACTGAATTGGTGGCATCGATGATAACTTTACCGTGGGTATTGCCCATTTGTTTGGCCAAGTTAGGAGCGATCTCTGGAGGCGTAGCGATTAAAATGACATCCGAGTGGGCAACTGCTTCCGCGATGGGATGAGCAGAAATCAAATCGTTTTGTACTAGGGCCTGTCCTTTGAAATTGTTGGTATCTCTGACGCCCAGAAAGATACGATGTCCCTTTTCTACCCACTTACTGGCTAGGGTACTTCCTATATTTCCAGTTCCAATGACGGCAATATTCATATTTAACTGTTTTGTATCAGTAATTTTGTTTATTTGAGTGCTTTTTTAACAATCGGAGGAAGGCTTTGTTTAGGGGAGGAGATCGATTGTCGAGAATTGATCCAAATAATCCACTTCTTGGTCTAAATTCTCTCTGAGGAAGGTCGATGAACCTGGAGCGTATGGTCCTCGGTGCTTGGTAGACTATACGAACTTAGCTATCTTCATGGCGCAAGATTTTCTCAATAAATCCGATCATTATGGCGACTAATTTTTACATGTACTTCGTTGCAGCTCTCATCCCCATGATTGTTGGTGCAATATATTATCATCCCAAGGTAGTGGGAACGGCCTGGATGAAAGCCAATCATTTTACGGAGGATACTTTAAAAGAGGGAAATATGGCCATCATCTTCGGTATGGCTTATCTGTATTCGGCCATGTTGGCTTTGGTCTTAGGGACCTTAGTCATTCACCAGGCCAGTGTTGCGGGCTTATTGATACCAGAGGCGATGGAACCTGGCCACCCCATCCAAAAAACCTTCAATGAGTTGATGGAGCAATTTGGCAACCGGCACCGAAGTTTCGGACACGGAGCAGTACACGGCGTACTCCTTAGTCTCTTCTTTGCCTTGCCCATGGTTGGCATCAATGCCCTTTTTGAACGAAGGGGCTGGAAATACATCCTCATTCATTTCATCTACTGGCTAATCACGCTGGTCTCAATGGGAGGATTGCTTTGTCAAACCCTTGAATTTGGAGCACTGAGTTAACCACACACGTCTGTGTAGGCTATACAGTGTTAGTAGTGCATATCGATAATAGGTGCATAGACATTATTCGACACTGCTTTCTTTTTTTACATCTAAGTTGGCATTTTCGTACATTCCTCCAAGGGAAATGGATTGGCTTTCATACGCGAATTTCCCCCAAGTAGATGCGTTTTCATTGGTCTACATCTAGCTTGGATTTACGCTTATTCTTTCCTCATTCCTTCATCTGGGGTGGTTTAATAAATCGTGTCTAGTCCTTGATTATTCCTCACAAAGCTGCTAATATTGTATTGGAATCATAAGGCAAGTTTCGAATTCTTAATTTCTTCCTCTACAAAACGATTCGTAATAAAGTCTTCTAAAAGGGGGGGATAGATTTCTGATTTAAAAGCATCTTTTTGTATTTTGTCATGGTCTGAATAGACTAGACTGATGTTGTATCTTCTGGAGTAGCAATTTTTATTAAAATATCACATATGATCCGTGTTTATCTGACGATATTGATTTTAGGTAATCTATGTCTGCTTAATGGTCAGTCTCTTCCTACAGAAATGTACCTTTCTGATGACAACCATCTCATTACCGGTGGAAATGAGGTTAAAGGACTATATGATCTTTCTACTGTTCATAAAATAGAATTGACTTTTACCGAGCCGAATTGGTTTATCTTATTAGATGGAGGAAATGGTCCAGCTGCGGCAGCTCCTAGAAGTCTGATTGCCACCCTCACCTTTAAT
>JBCCSR010000706.1:0-3881 GCA_039199865.1 Bacteroidota bacterium | reverse complement strand
TTTACCAGCCAAAGTTATCTGTTGTTTTTCCTCACCTATTTCCTTCTAAGGCACATCCTAGCACGCGGACAAAGCTATTGGGACATTAGCTCCAAAGTCTTACTGGCCATCGGTATTTTTTCCATGGTCCTCATCGCTTACCAACTGACTCAAACTTATTTGAATGAAGGATTGGGGGGCAAAGCCATTTACAAAGTCATCGGTCATTCTGGCCACAAAAACTTGGCGGCATCCTATCTCTTTTTGCTATTTGGTTTCGCTGTTTACTTTGCCCTTGCGGGAAAAAAACAAAGCTGGTATTATTGGTTGATTGGCGTAAAATTGATTTTAATGCTCTTGCTACGAAGCAGGGCCGTTTACGTGGCGGTTGCGGCCTTTACGGCCACTTCGTTTTTGTTTTATGCTTTTTCTCAGGTACAACTCAAGCAGCTGGTCTTCCGGCGAGTACTGCCTTTTGCCCTTGTTGTGGGACTTTTCGGTGCCCTTTTCGTTGGGAATACGGGGGCCGGAAAAGACTACGTCAAATACCTTGATCCCACCACCTATTTACGCAGTGTATCCGGAGGAGAACGGCTTTTCGTGTGGTACAAAACCATGAATCTGGTGCAAGAGAAACCCATTTTGGGTTATGGCACTGGCAATTGGAAACTACAATTTCCCAGCAAAAATATCGAAGGTGGATTTCGACTGATGGAAAAAGATTTGGTCTTTACCCGGGTGCACAATGACTTTCTCGAAGTCTTAGCAGAAACGGGTATCCTGGGTTTGCTCTTCTACCTGTCCATCTTCGTTTTGGCCATTGTTGGGCTCTTCAAAAGCATGTGGCAAGAAGGCAAAACGCTCAACCGGGCCAACGTTATTTTGCTGGCCACAGTGGTGGGATACATGCTCATCGCCTTTTTTGACTTCCCCAAAGAAAGGCCCGAACACCAAGTTCTGCTCGCCTTGCTGATTGCGGCTAGCGCCACCAAAGGGGCGGCTTTTTTCCAAAGTCAAAAACTGTATTTTCAGCCTTCCAAGGCTCGGCTAAAGTTGATCATTGCAGCCTTCACCTGCTTTTGGTTGCTCAACCTACCCATCTGCTATTATCGCTCAGTTGCCGATTTGAGCAGCGAAAAGATCATGGTCGGAATGGTAATCAAGGATGCACAACTAATGCGCGATAACGCCCAGAAAGCCCATTCGGATTGGAGCAATCTCAATGTAATGGTCATCCCCTACAAGTGGTACGAAGGGCTATCTTACTATTTCGAGGAAAAGTACCAACAAGCAGTGCGTCCTTTTGAAGAAGCCTTCCGACTGAATCCCTACAATTTCAACGTATTGAATAATTATGCCAGTACTTTGGTTCAACTAAAAAGGTATCCGGAGGCCATTCCACTTTATTTGGGGGCCATCGAAATCAATCCTAAATTTGAAGAAGGCATGTTCAATTTGGCTTTTTCCTATTATCAGTTGAAACAATATCAAGAAGCCCTCCGCTGGGTCAATAAAGTACAGGTCAATTTAGAAAAAAAAGCCATCTTTTTGAAGCAGATTCAGGCTGCCATGTAAAGTGAAAGCGGGATCTCTAAATAATTGAATAAGACTGTTTTAGGTGCTGTAAGGTCCTTTTTCATATTAAAACAATGTGTTAAATGAATTTAGCACCATCTTTGCTTTGAAATACGAAGATAAATTTGTAAATAGCCCAGTAATATTGTTCACAGCCACATTAACAAGTTAATGGATCCTCGAAACAGCCAAACATTATTCGTCTTACTCCTCCTCTTTCTACCCTTTGTCGTTGAAAGTCAAATCGTATCAACTAGCCCCAACACCGGAGAGCAAAACAGCTCTTTTGCAGTAACTGTTACCGGCACCGGAACCACCTGGTCGAGCAGTCATTGTGTTGAATTTTTCGACGGGGTGTCTACTTTTAGTTTTACGGGAACGGCTTTGAATGCTTCCACCCTTAGTGGTTTCCTCAACATTCCAAGTGGCGCCAATGTAAGTTCAAATTATGATATTACCGTTTATGACAATAATCTTGGATCTTGTAGCGGACTGAGTGATGGAACCTGTACCAATTGTTTTACCGTGACCGCTGCGGTCCCGACGATTTCGTTTGTTAACCCCAATTTCGGAACGCAATGCGAATCTTTTGGGATTACCGTTTCGGGAACCAATACCTCTTGGGCCAGTGGAACCACCCACTGTGTCGAATTTACCGACGGGGTGTCTACTTTTAGTTTTACGGGAACGGCCAATGGTAGTCAACAATTAACCGGAACCTTAAACATTCCGATTGATGCCAATCCTAGTGCCCTCTACGATGTGACCGTTTACGATGTCGATGGTGGGGCTTGTAGTGGGGCTTCCGATGGAACTTGTACCGATTGCTTTACCGTCATCGATGCCCCTGATGTCGTTCCTAGTCCAACTTCTGGAGAACAAAACAGTTCCTTTGCGGCTACCATTACCGGTACCGGTACGACTTGGTCGAGCACTCATTGTGTTCAGTTTTCCGATGGCGTTTCCACTTTTACTATGACCGGAACCGCTTTAAATGCCTCTACCCTGACGGGGACCCTTAGTATTCCAGTGGGGGCCAATGTCAGTTCTAATTATGATATCAAAGTCTTTGATGATCAGTTTGGCAACTGTTCTGGTGCATTTGATGGACTTTGCGAAGATTGCTTTAGTGTCACCGCTGCAGTTCCGACGATTTCATTTATTAACCCCAATTTCGGAACGCAATGTGAATCTTTTGGGATCACCGTTTCGGGAACCAATACCTCTTGGGCCAGTGGAACTACCCACTGTGTCGAATTTACTGACGGTGTTTCTACTTTTAGTTTTACAGGAACAGCCAATGGCAGTCAACAATTGAACGGAACTTTAGACATCCCCATTGATGCCAATCCTAGTGCACTCTACGATGTGACCATTTACGATGTCGATGGTGGGACTTGTAGTGGGGCTTCCGATGGAACTTGTACCGATTGCTTTACCGTTATCGATGCGGCTGATGTCAGTCCGTCTCCGGCGGCTGGAAATAAGAATACGACCTTTAGTGTCACTCTTACTGGAGCAGGTACCTCTTGGTCGAGTACGCATTGTGTACAATTTTCAAATGGTACTTCTACTTTTACGATGCAAGGTACTGCAAGTAATGCCTCTACTCTGACTGGGATGCTTACCATTCCAGGAACGGCCCAAATGGGCAGCAACTACGACATCAAAGTCTTTGATGATCCATCTGGCAATTGCTCAGGTGACTTTGATGGTATTTGTGATGATTGCTTTACCGTCTTGATTGGTATTCCAGTAGAATGGCTCTCCTTCAAAGCTAGCCCTCATGATAAAGGAGTAATGCTCGATTGGCAGACCGCCACGGAATCCAATACAGATTATTTCGAAATACAAAGAAGTGGTGATGGACAGAATTGGGAGTCCTTATTTAGAGAACCCGCACAAGGATTTAGTACTCAAGTCATCGACTATCAGTATTTCGATGCTGATCCACACAAAGGCACCAATTACTACAGAATCCTTCAAGTGGATATCGACGGCTCTTCCGAATTCTCGGAGATCGTCAGCATTGAAATGGCAAGAGCAGAAAATATTCTGGAGGTCTTTCCGAATCCGGCCAAAGAAGAATTGAACATTCGTTTATTCGGTGAAGAAGAAAGTGTTGCGGACCTCATCATCAGAGATGTTTACGGTCGAACGGTTTATCGTCAAAGTGGATTGACGGCTCGGGAGCAAGTGGTCCTCTCCTTGAATGATTGGCCCGCTGGCGTTTATCTCGTTATTCTACAAAACGCAAATGATCAAAGCCAAGTTGTTCGACAAGTTGTCAAGCAATAGGTTCTTGCGCTCCTACTTGTTTTAAGTTG
>JBCCSR010000705.1:0-3888 GCA_039199865.1 Bacteroidota bacterium | reverse complement strand
TTGTGGAAAGTTTTTCCAAAAGAAAAAGTAGCAAAGGAACGTTGGTACAAGTCAGGATAGCGAAAAACGCTTTGATGATCGACATCATCGTATACCAAATGTTCGTACACCTCGTCGCTAAGCACCAAAATATCCGTTCCTTTGGTCAAATTTTCTAGAGCGGCCAGATCGGTAGCACTCCATATTTTCCCACTTGGATTGTGTGGCGTATTAAAAATAATCATCCGGGTCTTTTCGGTGATCAACTGAGCAAAGGCATCCCAATCTATTTGATAATCGGGCGCAGACAATTCGTAGGTCACCGGAATGCCGCCATTCACTTCAATTGAAGGTCGATAGGAATCGTAAGCGGGTTCGATCAAGATGACCTCATCACCGTGATGCACAAAAGCCGAGATAACGGTATAAATGGCCTGAGTAGCTCCCGCAGTAACGGTAATTTCTGTTTGGGGGTCCACTTTTAATCCGTATAAATGATCTATTTTTTTAGCCAGATTTTCGTTGAGCGACTTCACCCCGATCATCGGCGCATATTGGTTGTGGCCATTGCGCAAATAATACTCGACTCGATCCAAGAGTTTGGGCGAACAATCAAAGTTGGGAAAACCCTGTGACAAATTGATGGCATCGTGCTGAATGGCCAATCTAGACATTACGGTGAAAATGGTCGTACCGACCTCGGGGAGCTTAGATTGTATTTTCAAAAAACAAGGTTTAATCAGGTTAGCAATAAAAGAACGATCAACTTGGTTTAGCGGCCTTGATACTTTTTGAAAACAGCATCAATCGCTGAAGCCAATTGACGATCCTTTTCGGTAACAACATTGCCTGCGTCGTGGGTAGTCAAAGTAATTTCTACTCGGTTCCAGACGTTGCTCCAGTTGGGATGATGGTTTTGCTTTTCTGCGTGAAAAGCCACTTCAGTCATAAAAGCAAAGGCCTCCATAAAGTCTGTAAATTGGAAGGTAGCGTTTAAACTATGGTCAGATTCGGTCCACATGGAATAGTTGATTTAGGGTTTGGTGTGGAAGGAAACAATCCGCACCAAACGAGGTAAAGGGGAATGGTTGGATGATCCCCAAGAGGATGATCCAACACTTTATTTTTGACATACTGTTGATGCATTCGATGACCACAGTTTATTTTTTCAAACCAATTTCGCGCAAGCGCTCATCGAGATAGCCACCAGCGGTAATGGAGTCGTAGGCCAGTGGCCGCTCATCGGTAATGCAAGATTCCAAACAAGTCAAATCCATGGTACTCCGAGGATGTAGGAAAAATGGGATGGACAAGCGTGGCTTATGCCACTCCTCCCGGGGAGGGTTCACCACTCGATGCGTCGTTGACTTGAGGTAGTTGTTGGTGAGTCTTTGCAACATATCGCCTACGTTAATGACAATTTCGTCTTCCTCCGGCACAATCGCCATCCATTCATCATCTTTGTTTAACAATTGGAGCCCACCCGCAGAAGCGCCCACCAAAAGCGTGATGAGATTGATGTCCTCATGTTGTTCGGCCCGAATGGCAGAAGCTGGCTCCTGGGTAATCGGAGGATAATGAATGGCCCGCAAAATGGAGTTGCCATTGTGAATTTTATCGACAAAATAATCTTCGCCGAGGTCCAAGTAAATCGAAATGGCTTTGAGCAACTCAGCTCCCGCCTTTTCAAAGGCGCTATACAAGTCACGACCAAGATCTGAAAACTCGGGCTTTTCCATGACGTTTACATTGTCTGGATATTCTGCTTTGATCGCATCGCCGTCTCTGACCGTTTGACCAATTTGAAAAAATTCTTTTAAATCCGCTACGGTAGACTGCTTGGCGTGCTCCTTCCCAAATGAAGTATAGCCCCGTTGGCCCGCCAAGCCAGGTACCTCATACTTTCGTTTGGAATCAACGGATAGGGCAAAAAAGGCTTTTGAGGCACTATAAAATCCATCAATCAAGGTTTTTGGAATACCGTGATTGACCACCCCTACAAACCCAATTTCGTGAAAGGCCTTTCCAAGCGCTTTGACGAATGCATCTCGCTCTTCAGAGCTTCCATTAACAAATTTCGATAAGTCCACTACCGGAATAGCTCTTGTTGACATACGATTATGATTTAGTTTAAATTTTCATTTTCCTCAGCGCGAAAACGCCTAGGTAAATTGTTTTTATAGTCTGAAATTAGTACTATTTTAATTATTTTCCAAGGTAAAAGTAGCTCTCCTTTTTCTCAATCGGCCTCTGCTTAAAACAAAGGAATCAGAAGCAGTTCTTTTGCAAATTGGTTTCCGTATTATTGCAATTTGGGTTTGTACTTCGACCGGTTGAGCAAATCCTGACTATCTTTTAGCAACAGCAAATCCTCAAAGGTCATTTTTGGATGCTGTTTCACGTAGGATTTGACAATTTGCCAGCCAATCCAATTGGCTACTCTACCCGGAGCTTCGTTGGGCATTCCCGGCACGTTGGGACTGTGATCAACTAATTTCCGAATATCGCGCATACGCGTTGAATACAGTAACTCTTCTCCAACCAAGTGCGACCAAATTTGTAACTCATTGTCGACACACCATTGCGTCTGTGCGGAGGTGTACCCCAGTTTGATACTGTCTGGCGCATAGGGCAAAAGATGATCCATAATAAACAATACCTTACCGTTGGTCACCATAATATCGAGTAATTGGTTTTTCTGAGGATCGCCTACCATACCTGTAGCCAAGGCCTCAATCGATTTGGCGACCAAATGTGATTTGTTCATGGTCCGCCGAATGTAGGCAGGAAAGAATTGGGGATCGTACGAGGCATGATTGGCACCCAAGAAAAAATCTAATCCTACCCCCAAAATATTTTCAAAGGTAAAATTGCCCAGGGAATACTCCGAAATATAAGTCACCACTTTAGGGACTTTCCTTTGGGGAAAATAGTATTGATAAAATTGCATCGCTTGAGCAAACTCCGCACTTAAATCACTAAAATCGCCAAAAACCAGCTGACAAGTATCATACAATTGTCTGATTTGTGGCGCCTTTACAAAAGCGGCAAAAATGGAAGGATCTTGTAGCGCAGGTAAAATCTCGGGAAGATAGATGTCTTTCATAAAGACCGGATACTTAGTCCGCAAGCGTTCCACCCCCACGCCGATTTGTGTGGTATCGATGGTAAACAAATCCTGATCAAAATGCTCAATATTCACCCTAGCTGGAATAGCAGAAACATCCGGAATATTTTTACCTTTGTCACTCCAACAGGAAGAGGTCATGATCATACATAACAAAAATAGAATCTTTGGCGTTACCCTTTCCATAATCTATTGTCTCTTAAAATAGTTTGGCTCAATTCAATAAAATAATTCTCGACCGCTTTGCCAGCATCATCAAAAATAAATATTGACATGAAAAAAGTTATTTCGGTTATTACGTTTTTAATGCTTTTTGGTTCCATGACTTTTGGACAAGCTAACTTTCGTTTCGGATTTCAGCTTAGCCCAAATATTTCTTGGTTGTCTAGTGATGACAATACCATCAATGGCAATGGTAGTAATCTGGGTTTAAAACTGGGAATGATGGGAGAAAAGTATTTGACGGATAGTGAAAATTATGCCTTCACTTTTGGGATTGGTTTTGCGTTCAATCAAGGAGGAACCCTCAAACACGATACGGGAGGTAATTTTTGGCCCAAATCAGAGCTCAGCAGCGAATTATTCAGAAGTTTACCTGATGGCATCAACTTAAAATACGGCATCCAATTCGTCGAAATTCCTCTTGGCTTTAAGATGCGTACGCAGGAGTTTGGCTACTTCCGCTATTTCGCAGAGCCCGGTCTGACCCTGGGATTTGGGACACAAGCCCGCGGCGCTGTTTCTGGTGTCACTGGTTTTTCCACAGAAAATGAGAATATTAG
>JBCCSR010000704.1:0-3889 GCA_039199865.1 Bacteroidota bacterium | reverse complement strand
TGACATAATCTCCACTTGATTTTTGCGGATAGAAAAACCCAGTCTGCTGGCTACTTTGGGAGGAGCGGTTATCGATGTAGGCGATGGCATTGGGGGGGATGGGAGAGCCATCTAGAAAGTCCAGATGTTTTAAAAGACTTGTTACACCGATGACAATCTTGTCCACAAATACTTGCTCAATCATGCCCAATCTGCCACATTCGACATCAACCGCGGGGATTCCCTGTTTAAAGGCTTGGGCTGAGCAGTAGAGACTTGGTTGATCCTTTTGCATGTAATTTTTTCCGGTAGTTTTGAAAACGATGACGTGATCGTATCCCATGTGAGCGGCCATCTGCCGGCCAATTTCAGAGACTTCTGGCAACTGGTCATTTTGGTAGTAAGCGGAATAAGCCATTAAATCTTCTGGTGCATCACCACTGTGAATGTCCACAAAAAAGTCGCTCCTCGAAATGACCTTTTGGCTAATGAAGTCCGCAATTCGCTCGGTAATGGTACCATTGGGATCGCCCGGAAAAACGCGGTTGAGGTTTTTTCCATCCTTGGGATTGGTGTAAGGGCTTCTGCCCAAAAAACTGGCAACATTGGCAATTTGCACCAAAATAATCGTTCCACTTAAATCGTCCGGATTTATTGTTTCAATCAGTGTCTGTCCTGCTAAAATAGGAGCGTACTCATAGCCATGGACCCCCGTGGTAATTCCCAAAACGCTTCCGTCAGTTTTTCCGTGAAATACGGTAATGGGGATTTGGGCATTGTGTTGGACGCCGGAAAGTTCAACGGTAAAATGTTGCTTCGTACCTGGGGCTACCTTTTGGCCTTCAAATTCAAATGGTGTTTGTCCCACAAGGCTAAGATAAAGTAGGTTAAAAATGAGGAGGATAAAAAGAGACCTGATATTCATATCCGATTAGATTTTAGGAAACCAGTCACAAGCTGTCGCTAGAAAGCCAACCAGTCCAGACCAGTTTAAAGTGAAATGGGATTCAAGGATATTTCAATGGGTAATTTAGGCTTTCATTTAGAAAAAGCAAATTAAGCAATAGATGCCATACCCTCATCAATTGTACCCTCAATTTTATTAAAACTTGTAGGAAATGGTCAACAATACATTTGTTGAGGGTATCCGGTGTCTCTTCTTTCCCAAAAGTTAGCACTGTGTTGTGATGCTCCTCCAATTGGTGGACCGATGAAATCGATAGCGCAAAGAGAAAATGGGAGAGAGCTGGAATACTTTGTCATTTTTGTGGGTTCAATACAATTGCCATCTTGTTCAATTCACATGGTTTTTCAGCTAAACGCATTCAAAATCATTGCTCATTTGTATTGGAATTCAAATCAATGAAATTTTAAACCAATAAAAATGAATAAAATGATTTTTCGATCTTTTTTAGCAACGTTATTCTTTGCCGTCTTTTTGTTGTCGGCTTGCAACAAGGAAGAGGAGATGGTGGTCAACGATCAGGATAGCCCCGAAACACTTATTGATACTTTAGTGAGTGGGGAGGGAGTATCGTTCGTCAGAACGCCGGAAGCACATTTTCAAGACTTGCCTGACTGGCCTTATTCGTACCAATATGTCGAAATCGATGGATTGCGACAAGCCTATGCTGAAGCTGGGCCTGCCGATGGCGATTTGGTCTTATTGCTGCACGGACAGCCCAGCTGGTCTTATTTGTATCGAACCATGATTCCGGTCTTGGCCGATGCGGGCTATCGAGTCATTGCCATGGACCATCTAGGGATGGGCCGTTCCGACAAACCGATTGACATTGCTGATTACAGCTATTTGGGCCATACCGATCGCTTGGAACGCTTTATCCAGCAACTCGGATTGAGTGAGATCAATTTGTTTGTACAAGATTGGGGAAGTCTTATTGGTTTACGCGTAGCGGGATTACATCCCGATTGGTTTGCGTCGATAAGTGTAGGAAATGGTCAGCTTCCGGTAGTGCCCGCAGGCTTTCAGGTGATCGATCCAACTGTCAATCCAAATGAAACGGAAGACCTGGCTTCTCCCTTTGCCGCTATCCCCGCCCAGCAGCCCCCTTTTTACGATGGTTGCGAATTGATTGTTGAGTCCGATCCGAATGGTTTTGCAGCCTGGGCCAACTATGCAATGAAAGGTGCTTCCTTCAAAGCCTCCGAAGTGGTAGAATCTTTAACTTGGTATGATCTCCCAAGCGATGTGGAGGCGGCTTATGATGCCCCCTTTCCCAGCCGAGCCTACATGGCGGGCGTTCGGACTTTTCCCTCCTTGGTCAATGAATTGGCCGGGGTCAATGCGGATGCCTGGGCGGGGCTGATGGCTTATACCAAACCTTTTCTTACCATTTGGGGAGGGAATGATGCCGGCAATTTGGGGTCTTGTGAGGCCCAGCAGAATTTTACGGACAATGTCCCCGGTGCCACCGGAAAACCTCACGTAAGACTTCCCGAAGCTGGACACTTCTTGCAAAGTGATCAGGGGGTGGAGATCGCCAATCGACTGATCGATTTTTATGCTACGGATTGGGAGGAAGTCGTCATCGCGGATTGTGAAAATTTTGACAGCTCTATTCCGAGTGAGGAAAGAACACAACTGTTGGTCCCTCCGTCGGACCTCAGGGACTTTCAATACTGTGAGGTGATTCCGATTTTTACATGTGGTAACAATTTAATCAGCGAGGTATACAATTCCATTGGTTTTAATGATTGTCCAGACGCAGATTGGTTTGCCCTCAATGCGGATGACTTAAAAAACCAATTGGGAGCCGTAGAGGTCGTATTGAACGGACCAAGACATTGGCTCATGAATGAAATTGCTGGTAGTGGAAATAACGGAGGCAGTGGATTTGAAAAAATAGCCACTTTTGGGAGTGTTCAAATGCTGTTGGCAGCACAAATTGATGGCGTGCTGGAGGAGGATTTGTATATGGAAAACAATGTTCAACGCTCCACTACATTTGTTTTCAAGGCAGGCAATGAAGTCTACAAGTTGGTCAATCCACAAGGAGAAACGTATATCATGCAGTCTTACAGTAGGAAAATAAAGTCCGATTTGACGATTGACGATTTGCCATCGCTCGCTTCAAGTCTAAATCTACCTGTGGGCTGGACTTTTCAGTCAGAGATTTTATCTGCCGACTTAGAGGTCGTGGCCGATGGACTTGCCTTTGTCATCTCTGATGATTTACAGAATGCGTATCAAAAAATTGAAGATTAATAAAGTCCAATAGTCATAAGCTAAATGTTTGGTGAATTTAGAACTAAGGTCAGAAAAAAGGGGGGGAACCTTTTCGTTTCATCCCACAGACCCAAGGAGGTGCTTTCGAGAAGCACCTCCTCTCTAACAGGAAAAGAGGATTCCAGCAGGAAGCAAAAGCTCAACGCGCTACTACCCATTGCCCTAGCTTTGTTGTTGCCAGGATTGAGTCTTTACACCAACAAACGAATCACCTTCCCAAGCGATACCTTGTTTTACACCATTTGGGGATTTTCTTCTTTTTTCTTTTATAACTTATGGTACCTGCTTTGGTCATTATGGGAGCTAAAACGAAAGTATAGGCATCGCACCTATTTATTCAGATTAGTCATTTATTGCTTGGGAATGATCGGAAGTTTCCTACTTATTTTTCATTATGGTCAGCTGTTTTACGTCTATCATTTAAGCCGAATCATTTCCATAACAGTCTTATGTCTCGTCATTCAGTACATGCTCAAGACGCAAGAAAATATTGCTCAATTGCAACTAGAGAAAGAACAGATAGAGACAGAAAATTATAAGGTCCAATTAAAAATTTTGCAGGCAAAAATAGACCCCCATTTTTTGTTCAATTCCCTGAATACGCTACGCGCTATGGTACGGCAAGGATACAGTAAATCCGAAAAATTTATTCTTAACTTATCC
>JBCCSR010000703.1:0-3893 GCA_039199865.1 Bacteroidota bacterium | reverse complement strand
TATCCCCTCTCTCACAATCAAATGGGACTCTGGTTGTTGCAACAGGTCAACGAGGACATGGTGGCTTATAACGTACCAGATATTGAATACCTCAAAGGAGCAATCGATCCTCTGGCGATTGAATTGTCTTTTTATCAGATTATTGAGCGACATGAAATTTTGCGGACTGTTTTTCGAGAGGTCGACCACGAGCCTCGCCAGTTTGTTTTATCCGTTGACGAATTGCCTCCATTTTTTGAGCAAGTTGACTTGAGTAAAGATCCAAAAAAGGAAACGACCGGAGAAGCACTGATTGCAGCATTTGTGAATACGGTGTTTGATTTTGGAAAAGGACCATTGATTCGAGTTCGTTTGATCAAATTGACGGAGGAGGACTACGTTTTGGCGCTCAATCTACATCACATCGTTAGTGATGGTTGGTCAACGACTTTGCTATTCAATGAACTGTTGCAACGCTATCATGCCATTACCAAAGATCAACAGCTTGAACTGGCACCGCTACCCATTCAGTATAAAGACTATGCCTATTGGCAAAAAGCGCAGGTAATGAACGAAGCCAGTGCGGCGCAAACATTTTGGCTCAACCATTTAAGTGGTGAATTACCGCGGTTGATGTTGCCGGAGGACAAACCTCGTCCTGCCCAAAAGACATATCTCGGTGAGGGGGTTGGTTTGCAAATTGAAAATGAACTCATAGTACCCCTAGAACGCATTGCCAAGGAACAAAACGCCAGTTTTTTCATGGCCGTATTGGCCCTTTTCAATGCCTTATTTTATCGGTATACCGGTTTGACGGATATCATTATTGGAGGACCAATGGCTGGGCGAGAAAGAGAAGAATTGGTGGATCAGTTGGGATACTACGTCAATACGGTGGTCTTTAGAACGCAATTTACCCAGGAAGATCATTTTGTCGATTTATTGAATCGAGTCAAAGAAAATGTACTTCAGGTTTATGAGCATCAATACTATCCATTTAATCATCTGATTCAACAACTGGATTTACCGACAGATCCTAGTCGAGCAGCATTATTTGATTATTCCTTCACCTTCAATAATTATGAAGATGTGGACCAAGAGGCGAGCGAACAAGTAGAAGGAATTGAAGGACAAAGTTTGGATTGGTCAAATAATAGTAGCAAATACGATATTTCTTTTGGCGCTGTTCGCAATCCTGAAGGTTTGATTGTAGAGGCCAATTACAATGTTGATATTTACGAAAAAGATAGTGTTGAACGACTATTAGTTCATCTCAAACAATTGTTAAAAAGCGTTGGGGAGCGCCCCGATCAACGGTTAAGTGATTTGGCCTTGCTCGGAGAAGAACGTCAGCTGATCTTGGAAGGATTCAACCAAACGGCCATAGAAAAGGATTTGCCGCATTCTATCCCTGCCTATTTTGAACAGCATGCACTGACGCATCCCGACCAGGTAGCGGTGCAATTGGGCGAGCAGAACTGGACTTACGGCCAAATTAATGAAAAGTCAAATCAATTGGCAGATTGGTTGCTGTCTAATTATACCATCAACAAGGGCGACATCATCGCCTTTATGATCACCCGTAGTGAATGGCAAATCATCAGTATGTTGGCCATTCTCAAAACAGGGGCGGCCTTTTTGCCCCTTGATCCGACTTATCCCGCTCAACGCATTCACAATATTTTGACGGATGCCCAACCTATAGTGACCTTGACCAAGACCAAACTCCAATGGGAAGATGCCGAACCATTTGCCGATCTTGAACTGCTCAATTTGGAAGCCTTTAGAGCTTTTCTGGGTAGTTACTCAAAAGAGAATCCAGAGGTAGGATTGCAAGCTGATGATTTGGCCTATGTCATTTACACCTCTGGTTCTACGGGGAAACCCAAAGGGGTGATGGTTGAGCATCGAGGCAATTTGAATATGGTAAGTGATCAGGTTCGTCGTTTTGCTATTGGTCGAGAAGATCGTTGTTTACAGTTTGCTTCGATCTCTTTTGACGCTTCGGTCTACGAGATTTGCATTGCTTTTTTTGCGGGTTGTTCTATCGTATTGATTCCCGAAGGCATCATTGACAATCCGGTCCACTTTGTGACGTATTTGCAAGAGCAAAGCGTGACGATGGTCACTTTACCCCCGGTTTATCTATCCAAGTTAGAACGGGAAAAATTATATTTTCTCAGGGTGATGGTTACTGCCGGTGAAGCCCCAAATCTTGCCGATTGTCATTATTATGCGCAACATTTGGAGTATTACAATGCCTTTGGTCCAACCGAGTTTAGCGTCTGTACTTCCGTCTACAAAGTGAAAGGGAATGAACAAGTTATTCCCATCGGTGCACCATTAGACAATACGCAATACTACATTTTAGATGAGCAACTTCAGCCCTTGCCTATTGGCTGTTGGGGAGAAATTTATATTAGTGGTGCAGGGATAGCCAGAGGATACTTGAATCGCGAGGAGCAGACCGCGGCTACTTTTATTGATCATCCTTTCTTGGAAGGACAAAAAATGTACAAGTCGGGAGATATTGGCAAGTGGTTGCCCTCTGGTGAAGTGGTCTTTGCTGGGCGCAATGATCATATGGTGAAGATTAGAGGCTATCGGGTTGAACTAGCAGAGATCGAACAAACCTTGTTGCAACATCCCCAAATTCAACAAGTAGTGGTGACCTATCACCAACCGCTTGCTGGGCGCGATGATTTGATCGCCTATCTCGTTGGAACTGCTGCTACCCAAACGGACGTGTTGATTGACTTACTCAAAGCGCATTTGCCCCAATATATGATTCCGGGCCATTATTTATTCCTCGATGAAATTCCCTTGACTCCCAACGGAAAAACCGATTTTAAAGCCCTCCCCCTTCCCACCGAAGATCATGAGCGCAATCTCGATTCAGCCAATACTGCACTGGAAGCGGAATTACTTGGCATTTGGAAAAAATTATTAGAGCTAGATACCATTGGAGTGGAGGAAGACTTTTTTGAAATTGGTGGACATTCCCTACTGGCGATGATGTTGATCTCAGAAGTTTGGGAACAATATCGATTCAATTTGACAATTGGCGACTTGGTCAATCATTCCAGCATTCGACAACTGGCGGCGCTCATTGAAAAGGCAGAACAGGAGAAAGGCTTGTTATTGCCACTCAACAAGTCTTATGAAGGGCAAACGAATCTCTTCCTCTTGCCTCCAATCATGGGTACGCCCATCGTATTTTACGCCATTGCCCAATTATTGGAAGATAAGGATTTGAATTGTTATGGATTGCAATATCGAGGCTACGATCAGAAGGAGGCTCCCGACGATAGCATTGCAATGATGGCCGCATCTTACTTCGCTGAAATGGAGCCCATGATTAAAGATCAGTCTGCCCCGATCAATATTTTGGGCTACTCCATGGGGGGAATGGTTGGCTTTGAATTGGTTCACTTACTAGAGGAAAAAGGATATCAATGTCGATTGATCATTCTCGATAAAGAGGCTTTCTCTGCCGATAAAAGGAAGTTCAAAAAAGTGATTGAAAGCGATGAGCTGGCAATTGTCAAATCCCTTTGGGAAGAACATTGCCAAACCACTGGTTTGGATTTTACCAATGAGGAGGCAGAACATATGAAAACCTTCTTACTCCATTATTGGAAAGTACACAATCAATTTATTTTAAACAAAAAGATCAAGGCGAGCATCATGGCCATTGAAGCAACCTGGTCGAAAGGGTTGACCAATATCATGAAACCTTGGAAAAAACAGACGCGAGGGCAGTTCGTCCACCACAAAGTATCTACCGATCACAAGGGCATTTTGGATGAGCAACATTTGGCGAAATTGGTCGAATGGATCCATGCCTTCGTTCGATAAGCACAATAATAGCATTTCAAAATGCTAAGAATAACAATACCATTTTTTAAGCATAC
>JBCCSR010000702.1:0-3898 GCA_039199865.1 Bacteroidota bacterium | reverse complement strand
TGTCGGCGCTTCAATGGCAAAATTGAGTTGATGCAATTGTGTCAGATCGGTGACATAGGCTTTGGTTCCCAAATAAACCAGGGCGATAGCAGAGAAAAAATGGACCCACCATTTGTGGGTATAATGCAATTCGGTGATAAAGGAATCGACAATATCAGTCAAAGCATCGTAGACAAAAAGGAAGCTAAAGACCAATAAAAAGATTTTGAGCCAGTTCAGCTCCATTTGGTAAGTATTGGAAAAAAAGCGCTTGATCTTAGTTTGGTATTGTGCAAAAAGTTGCCAGGTAAAAGCCAGATACAACAGTTGAGAAGAATAGGTGAACATTCGCATAAAGGGACTCACATAGACCAAGTGAAAATGTCTTTGCCAATCGCCTTCGTAGCCCACCGCCCAATCGGCCTGCATCGCATCGTGTCCTAGAATAACCAGTCGATAGACAATCCAAATGACAAGGGGGAGAAAATGCCAAGTATCCTGACGTGTCAAACGAAATGGAGCTTGGAGCGTCGTACGGACGTAGAGGTAAATAAGCGGTCCGGTAGCCAAACCCAAGGAAATGAGAAAATAGTTGATCTTGGTATTTTTAAAAGTATCGTACCAGCCCATAAAACCAATGGTGTAGGTGGTTCGATGGTAGATCATGATCAACAAGAAGCAGGCAATGAGCACATCTGCTACGACGCCCTCTTTTCGGTAACGATACAAAAGCAGGCAAGCAAAAATGAGTCCTTGTAAAACCAGGACCAACAAAGGAGTGCTGTGGATATTAAACTGTGGAAACAAGGTTACTCTTTCATTTGCTCTACGCCAACAAGATAATACATTTGCCTCTAATTCGGGCATTTTTGTATCAACAATAATTGCTCAGACCATGTCCCTTTGGTCATGACAAAAAGTAAAAATAAGGATCCGAAACTACCGCTCACCCTTCCTCCAATTCCTTCTTCCCGAATCCTTATTGTGGTGCTTCATTTATTTAAAGTACAAATGGATTCAATGGGGAACCTAAGTCTAGTCGGGGATGACTACGGTATCGATGATGTGGATGACTCCATTAGAAGCGTCGACATCTGTTTGGGTCACTGCTGATACGCCACCTTTTTCATCTTTGAGAATGACAGAGCCATTTCGGAGGCTCGCTTTGAGAATGTCTCCACTTACCGTTTTGATGGAAAACTCTCCTCCGGAAGCTTTGATGGCATTGACTACATCTCTGGCTTTAAACTCACCCGCGATGACGTGATAAGTTAAGATTTTGGTCAAAGTCGCTTTGTTTTCTGGCTGCAACAAGGTTTTTACTGTTCCTTCTGGCAATTTGGCGAAAGCTGCATTTACGGGAGCAAAAACGGTGAAGGGGCCCTCTCCTTGTAGGGTTTTGACCAAACCGGCAGTCTTTACGGCAGTGACTAAGGTACTGAAATCATCACTTCCTGCGGCAATGTCAATAATGTCTTGGCGGTCACCTGACCACGAGGCATTAACAGCTTTAGATTTGTTGTGGTGGCTACCACACTGAGCAGTCAAAGCAGTTCCAAAAGCAACAAAAAGGAAGGCAAAAAGAATTCGATAAACCATCATGATTAAATTTTATAGGTTTGAAATTATTTTTTGAACAAGTTTTTTGAGCAAAAACAATTTCTTTAATGAAAATGTCGACATACTTACGGGGCCAAATCGGGAATGGATCTCAGGGATTTCTTAAAATTTTGTTAAAAAAAAATCTTTCCTCCAATTCTTGCTACAGATGGATTTTGGATGGACCATTTCTATGAAGCGCAAAAAAAAAGAGATGCACGTTTGCACCTCTTCCAATAAGTGTAGGAAACTGTTTAATATTACTATCTAGTTGAATGATCAATTCATTCTTTGTCTTTCTTCTTCGGAACCCGTTTGTCTTTGTCTGACTTTTTTTACTTGGTTATCGCCAAACTGCCAAGTCATACTCAAGCGAAGGACATTTCCTTCCATCTGGTAGCGCCAATCGTAAATCAAATTCAAATCTGGTTCGTCAAAGGTGTAAATGTAAGTACTGCCTCCATTGAAGATGTTGTTCCAATTGAGGCTTAGCTGGATTTGGTCGGATACTTTTTTCTGAAGACCCAAATTCACGCTACCAAAAAATGGAGAGCGGCCTAGTCCCCAAGCTCTGGGCGAAAGCAGATTGGCCATCAATTCAATTTGAAAAGCACCGGGGAGTTTAAAATTGTGGGTCATGTTGCTGGTAAAGTACATCGTTTCTTCAGTAAAAACTTCTCCCGCAAAAATCGGTTGCAAACGCGCCCAATAGCCCGATAGATTGTAGCGACTTTCCCACCAGGACTGAATATTCCAGGGAACATTAATGGACAAACTCGCCGTTTTGGTATTTTGCATATTCGTCGCATTCATGATCAAAAGGTTTTCTTCTGCCAAGACCTCGGGTTGAAAAGTCAAGGGATTGTCGATGTCGGTAAACTCCATACTCAGCAAAAGCGAACGGAAACGGTAGGCCGCCGAAACTTGTCGACTAATGCTGGGGTTCACTCTGGGATTGCCCGCAAATACGGTATTGAAGCCCCAAAAGAAAAAAGTAGGCGCCAGATTGTTAAAGGCCGGACGGTTGATGCGCTCCGAATACGAAAATTGAATTTGCTGATCCTCCGTAGCCTGATAAGTCAAGAAAATGCTCGGAAAAAAGCGACCAAATTGACGAACCGCCAACGAGCCCTCCCGTTCGCTGTCCAGTACACTATCGTAATATTCATAACGCAAACCCATTTTAGTGTTGAGCTTTTCACTCCAACGATAATCGGCCGATAAATAAAGCGCACCAATTTTTTCGTCCAAATGGCTCGCATCGGTAAAGCGTGGATCAAAAGTCCATTGATTGGCAATTTCACGAGCCAAACTGAGGTCGTTGGTAAATTGAGACAGGGTTCCTTTTAAGCCCATTTGTAGTTTGAACTGCTCCGAAACCTGATGCTGATAATCGACTTTGGCTACTTTAAAATCAATGGGGGTTTCTTTGGTAGAACTGAACCGACCTTCTTTGAGCACCGTACCGTTGCGGTCCAAGTCCGCTTCGAGATAGTTGATCGGATTGTCATCGAAATAATCCAGAAAGTCCAGATCAAAAGATAGCTCACGGCCTTCGGCAAATCGATGCTGCAAGTTGAAGTTGAGCATCCAATGCCTCCATTTGTTGATCTCCTTGACTTGGAGTTGATTGAGGCGATTGCCCCCTTGATTGTCCATAATTTGGGTTTCGGTATCGGCATCCATCGACCAGTGTCGATAGTATCCAGAAGTCAGGACACCGATGGTCGTTTGCTCGGTCAGATAAACATCCAGTCCCATTCGACCATTGTACAATTGTGTAAAAGCAGGGCGATCGCTAAAAATGGACGTTTGGGTTTGCAGCAGTTCGTAAGTATTGCTCCGTTCTACGTTGATGTACTGCTGACTAAAATCGTGGTTGGCCGAAAGGTCAGCAAAAAAGTTGAACTTCTTTTTGCGAAAATTGAGGTTAATGCTACCGCCATATTTTGCGCGTTGGCCATAACTGCTGTTGAGGGTAGTCGTTCCATTGGTACCCAATATTTCCTTTTTGATGGTGACGATATTGATGATGCCAGCATTGCCCTGCGCATCGTAGGAAGCGGGAGGGGTGGTAATCAATTCGATTTTTTCGATGTTATCTGAAGGCATATTTTGCAAGAGTTGAATGAGGGCATTTCCCTCCATGCGCATCAGTTTGCCATTGAGCATCACCAAGACGCCCTCTTTGCCCTGCATCGCAATTTGGTTGTTGACCCGATCAATATTGATGCCCGGTGATCGTTCCAGAATGGTCAAAGCGGTCGCGCCGTTGGCGGTGACACTATTTTGGACATTGACCACCGTCCGATCAATTTGT
>JBCCSR010000701.1:0-3901 GCA_039199865.1 Bacteroidota bacterium | reverse complement strand
TGGAGATCATGAGTTTATTCTTGGTCAGTGAAAAAGCCGTTTTGTACATTCAAAGTATTAGCTCGTACATTATGAGTTTTATGGAATTAGAAAATCAACAATCTTTATATTCGGCGTTACTCTATTTGAATGTAAGATGGGGATGCAATCCTCAATTCCATTAACATAGCAGACAAATCACTGAACAATTCAATTGTTACAATTGAATTCATTTGTATTCAAAAGAGTCGAGTTATCACCAACCAGTGAATCATCAGATTGCTAGGCTGATGCCTGACAATCGTCCTTACCCGTTTTTCTGTTATATAACTCACTCTTTTTTATATACACACCTTTCGGCTCCGGTTGAAAGGTGTTTTTAAACAATTTTCGCTTAATTAAAAAACTAACGTTATGAAAAAGATGAGCTTTATTCAGTTTATTTTTACAATTTGCTGCTTATTTACGACGACCTTAGGAATGGCTCAAGGCTTAATTGTTGCCGTGACCGATGGCCATGGTGGTGGAACTGGAGACTGTATTGGACGCATCATGCTCAACTTGGATGATGAATCCAATGCTACCATTTATGCCCCCAGGCTAGTACTTACCAACCTCGTTCAGATCAATGGCATTAGCAATGTGTATACTTTACCCTCTGGTACTCCTCCCATGTTTTGGGAACTGACTTACGATGGAACTACCATTACCAGCTCGGCAATTGATATCTTTAGTCCTCACACGCCTCAAGGCGCCAATCCCGCTTATGATTATTATCTATCTCGCAAAGATAGTTTGACTTTAAATTTTGATCATATTTGTTCATCAGACCGTCAAGGGAGTGTAGTGATTGGACAAGTACAACTTGAATATACTTGGCGATTGGTAGATGCGTCTGGTAACGATTATCCCATCGCACTCTACAGTCAACCAACAGATGTTTTTTCCTGTGAGGCCTTTCCAGAAACTTGCGGACATTGCACCCGCTCCCGATGTACTTCGGACCCCATTGAGGTCTTGGTAGATACTACCCTTGCTTGTGTAGAATGCCTTTCCAGTAATAACGCATTCGATCGAGATGATAAAAAAGATACTGAAGCTGCTATTCAACAATTTGATGTTGCTTCAACGATCCTCCTCTCCCCCAATCCTTTCCAAGAAGAACTCCGTTTGGAATATCAGGTAATAAGAGGAAATCAATTGAATATCCGTATTTTCAATGCACAAGGACAACAGATTGCCAGGTTCGAGCGCCAAGAGCAAGAGGGACGGATTCGTCAAGTCATCGATACGAGCAACTGGAGTCACGGCGTCTATTTCTTTAAAATAGAATCTCCACAGCAGAGTCGCGTTTTGAAATTAATCAAAACCAAAGAATAAAGAACCAAGACGATGGAAGATGGAGTGGGTAAGCGTGCATGGCATTTTTACTCATTCCATTTTTCACTTCCTTACCGTTTTTCTAAGTTGATCCCAGTATTAAACCAATGCTTTCTCGCACTTTTGAGTGATTGGCAACAAGGAATCTAAAAACAAAGAACAATGAACTGCTCCAAAACCTATCCCTCTTTTCTGATTGCCTTTTTTTTATTGTACGGCTTTGCAGCAAATGCTCAATCTTCCAACCAGCAAGAAAAAACTGCATGGCAAAAGAAAGGACGAGAACTCTTGACGCAGGGCAACCAACTGACCCAAGTTGATGTGGATAGCTCCCTGTATCTCAAAGAACAAGCCGTTTCCTATTTTAAAAAAGCCGAAGATTGGGAGGCTTATGTGGAAGCCCTCAATACTTTGACCTATGTTTACTATTACAAACAAGATTTTGAGTCCCTCAATCACTATGCTCAATTGGCCGTGAACATGGCCAAAAAGCATCAGCTTCCACAAGCCTCCAAACCTCATATTGAAGCCATCAATAACTTGAGCATCCTGGCCCTACAGAGAAATGATTATGTTTTGGCAGAAGAAATGTTTTTTCAATCCATTGCTACTCAACAACAATTGAATCCCGATAAATTTACACTTGCTACACTGTACTACAACATGGGTACAGTAAAATTAAAAAAAGGAGATATTGATGAATCCATTTATTACTACGAGCAGGCCTTGGAGCTGAGGTTGGATACGTTAGGTGAAATTCATCCAGAAGTCGCTCGCAATTTCCTGGCCATTGGCAATTGTTATAAGGATAAAAAATATTGGAACTCAGCACTCGAATATCAGCAAAAGGCATCTCGTATTTTACAACACCCTAGCATCGCCGAAAATCTAAGTTCCAAAAGGATACAAATCAACTGTTATCAAAATATTGCCGAAACCTATGTCCACCTTGAGCGAATGGACAAAGCCTTTCAATATCTACAAAAAGCCTTGTCCTTACAACCAAATGACCAATCCTACCGAAAGTCATTGACTTACGAAATGCTTGGTAAAGCCTACCAGAAAAAAGGGACATTGAAAGAAGCAGTAGACCATTTTACCGAGGCCAAACGCCTTTCTCTGATTGAGTACCGTGCATACAAGCAACATGCAGTTTTTGCCCAACGCAGTCAGTATCTAGCCAATGCACTCCTCGCCCAGGAGAGAGAAACGGAGGCTTTACAACAGTTTCAACAGGCCCTAAAAGAGATCAGCCATGAATTTTCCTCTCCAAACGTCCACGAGAATCCTACCCTGAAGGATCTATTTTCTAAAAACGATGCCCTTGATATTTTAAGTGGGAAGGCAAAAGCCTCCTATCGAGAATACTTAAAAGACAAAAGTCAATTGAATTATTTGGAGACTGCTTTTCAAACTTATGAACTGGCTACTCAAGTCATCCACTTTTTGAGGGGAGATGGTGCCTCTTTGGGAACCAAATATTTTTTAGCAGACCAGTCACTTTCCATTTATGAGGCAGCCATTCAGTTGGCCATCGAACTCAACGAAAGAAAAAAAGATACCCACTATTTGGTAGCAGCTCTACGCTTTGCGGAAAACAACAAAGCCATCGCTTTGCAAGAGTCGATGAGAGACAAACTCGCAAAAACCTTTTCTGGCATTCCAGATAGCCTGTTGCGATTGGAGAAACGCCTGAAGGTCGATCTCACTTTTTACGAAAAGGAAGTAAGTAAAGCCAAGCGTCAAAACAAAGAGATGGAGAGAAAACGCTTGAAGCAGTTGGAGCAAAGTCAGTTCAATGCCAAAGAAGCCTACAAAAAACTAGTTCGAGCGTTCGAAAAAAACTATCCCAAATATTATCAACTTAAATACGGGGTGAACCCCATAGATGTTAGCGCATTGCAAAACCAGTTAAGTCCCAACAGTTTATTGATTGAGTACTTTGTGGGTGAACAACAAATTTACATTTTTGGTCTTAGTCAAAATGAAATCCAAGTCAAAAGATTGGCCAATGATAGCACCTTACTCCAACAAGTCAAACAATTGCGGGCTTTCGTTAGTCAACCACCGCCAGCAGAAAACAGCAATGACTTACAAGCAGCTTTTTATCAACGAGCCCATCAACTGTATCAAAAACTCATTGCGGTGGTCGATCATCAGACCCATCAGCAATTGTTGATCATTCCCGACGATTTTTTATCCTATCTTCCCTTCGACGTTTTACTGACCAAGGATCCCAGACACTTAAGTGATCCCAGACAAATTCACCGGGCCTATCTTTTACAAGATCGTTCAATTAGTTATCATTACTCCGCTGCCTTTTTGTTGGATGAAAAAAGGAGCCATCAAAAGGGGACCATTCCTTTTGCTGGCTTTGCACCAAGTTTTCAAGATGGACCAATTGCCGAACAAAGAATGTGTAGGGCCAATCAATTGTACCACCTCAATTGTAGCCAAAGTGAAGTACGAGAGATCAATCAATTGATGAATGGAGAAATGCTTTCCGCAGAAGGAGCCACTAAATCTTTTTTTGAACAAAATA
>JBCCSR010000700.1:0-3903 GCA_039199865.1 Bacteroidota bacterium | reverse complement strand
GTTTTTGATCCTCCATCAACTTACTGCCCGGGAAGTAAGTTGTTGAACTTTCTTGGACTTGTTAATTTTTTGTGTTTCGAACATCTGGTGCTGAGTACTCTTTGTCAAAGCCAATTGATTTTTTCGTTTAACCAGGTTTTTAAAAATAAGAACTTCATTTTTTGAAGTTTCGCCTGCAAAATGGCTTTGTCTTGCTGATTGACATTCACCAAAAGGCGAACGATTTTGACGAAGTTTAAAGCCGCTTTGTGATTGCTATCGCTAATTTGGGTGGACCGATTAAGGAAGCGTTTGAAGGCATTGATTCGATTGTTGAGGTCATCGTAATTTTGAAATTCGTACTGACAGGCAATCAACAAGCAATAGACCCTCAATTTGCTGGGAGGATCAAAAAGCAAGAGTTGCAACAAGATCTGATTGGCCAGGTCAAATTCTTTTTGATAAAAATGAACATTGGCCAGTGCCAAGTTGACCACGGCCGCTTGGTCTTCTTTTCTCAGCAGGTTTTGTTTTTGTTTAATAAATGTTTTGACCCATTCGTATTGATTGAGGGTACAGCCTAAATCGACGATGTTGTTGAAGATGGTACTCGAAATGGGCCCCGTTGTTCCAATCAAATGCTTGTCGAGTCCCAATTGGTATAGCGCAAACATATTTTCTTTGGCTGCTGAATCCCCTGCTTTCAACTCAAAGGAGACTAGGTTAAGCAAAAAGCCCCAAATAATGGCTGCATTTTGTTGATTCATCAAGGGGAGCTGCTGGGCAAATTTTGTTTTTAACGCATCGATATCTGTATCCGTTTTTTTCTGGGTATACTGATACAAATCGACGAAGAGTTCTGCCACGGGATGATCCGATTGATTTTGTAAATAATGAAGGCAAGTCTCTTCTAACTTGGGAATTTCACGATTTTCATTAACAATTTGATGACGAGTGTCAATTTCGATGCTCAACATGGTTTTTGTTAGGGCATAAAACTGATCTAGATGCAGGTTGGCCTCCTGTAAATTGGTTTCTTTTTTCTGGTATTTTTTGTGAGCAGAAGAAAAGTAAGTATTAAAATAAAGTAAGAAGGAACGCCAGTGATGGTCTGCATCTTTTTGTGCTGCTTTTTTCAGCTGCTTTTTCGCTCTTTTTATTTTCTTGTCGTATTCCTGTTGTAAATTTCGTTCATGATAAATTCGGATCAGGAACAGATCTTTTTCGAAAGAGGTTTGGGTTCTCATCTTTTCTAGAATGAGAAATTCTTCTAGCCATTTCGACAATTTAAAATATTCATTGGCGACTCTTTTTGCTCTTCCTGATTTCAATTTAAGGACCTTTTGCATGATGTAGTCGGATGATAATCTTTGTGGATGATCAAAATGCGGAGCTTCTTTTTTCAGGTGTTTAAACAATGTTAAGGCGATGCTTTGCTCGCCATACATTCCGTTGATATACCCTTCGAATGATCGCAATTCTTTTGCTGTTAATGTTGCAAATAACTTAAAAAATCTGTTTTTCAGCATGATGTTGTTGCGTTTCAACATTAGAGGAAAAAGGAAATTACAATAATGGGTTGCCTTGGTAGTTTCGTTTTAAAGTGTTGATTATAAGGGTTGTAGGGAGTGAGGTTTGGCTTTGGAAGAGCATTTTGCCCCCCTTAGGCCAACCAAGGTGAAGGGGATTTGATGCAAAAGAGTCTTCTTTTCAGAAGCATAAATGCAAGAATTTAGCACTACCAGCAAAAGGCCAAATCATTTGAAAATTGATTTCCTCCCGTGGATTGCATTTATTTCGATTCTTTTGAGCATTGGGCTATGAAGTACCCATTTATAATCGATAAATATAATCATCCTTTCTCAAAAAAAGTAATGGATCGAATTCAAATCATTGGGAAAATGATCCGTACCGACCCATTAATTTTGTCACAGACAGTCGGTCGACAATTCATGCTTGGGCTTCTTTGCTTGGACGAATTGATATCTTTTTTGACTCATCTTTAATATGGAAATTATGAACAAACCTTATCTTTTAATCGGTCTTTTTGTCCTCTGTTTTCATCCTCTGCTCCAGGCTCAAAGTTGGATTTGGGAGAAAACTGGCGGTAGTGTTGGTGATGATGGTATTTTTTCGGTGGCCACCGACATTGCCGGGAATATTGTCATCGCTGGTTATTTCAGTCAGGTGTTACAAATTCCTGGTTTGAGCCCTATTCAGCCTTATGGCGATGGCGATGCTTTTTTAATCAAGTATTTGCCCGATGGTACCCTCTTTTGGTTTGTCCACATTGGTGGAACGGGCAACGATTTTATTCGGGACATTCAAATTGATCTGGATGGCAATGTTTATGTCTTAGGCGATTTTGAAAGCGATCTCGAAATTGGTTCTATCGACAATTTGCCCTTGTCAGGGACTAGTGAAGCAGAAAAAACTTACTTTCTGGCCAAGTACAACAGCAATGGCGTACTCCAGTGGGGTAACATTGGCAATATATTTTACAGTGGTATTGATGGAGAAGAACTTTATTTTGATCATCAAGCCAGTAGTTTTGATGTCAATCAAAATGGTGAAATTATCATCACAGGACATTTGGTAGATGATGCTGGAACGGGAAGCGACGACGTCTATTTGTATCGTTACGATCCATCTGGTGGTTTTATCACGGGCTATCGATCTCTTGGCTCTAGCTTGGAAAGAGGCACTGGTGTACAGTTTGGACCCGGTGGTAATCACATTGTTTTGACGGGCTACTTTTTTAATGAGCTCAACATTTTAAATACAAACGAATTTCTCTTTGGCAATCTTTCGGAGATCTTTGTTTCCAAATATACGAACGACCTTGATCTCATCTGGAGTAAGTCGGCGGGAAGCAATGGGGAAGATGCGGCAGGTGGCGTAGCCATTGACGGGGGCAATAATATTTTTATTACGGGCTTGTGTCAAAACAATGCTTCGTTTGGCCCTTTTACCGTAAGTACCAATGGAGGTCAAGATTTTTTTGTGGCCAAATACAATGGCAATGGCACCATTCAATGGATACAAACCGGTGGTAGTGATGGCAATGATTTCTTGTCTAAAATTGAGGCAGCACCCGATGGCTCGCTTTATTTGCTTGGCTCTTTCGAAAACAATTGCCTTTTTGATGACAACAACATTTCAATACAGAGCAACAACGGCAGTAAGGACATTCTTTTTATCAAATATTTATCCAACGGAGCGGTCGACTGTTATCAAACTATTGGTAGCATCAATGAAGATATTGGCGGCGATATTGCCGTAGGCCAAAATGGATTGGTGATCGTGGGTGGCGCCTTTAGCAATTCCATTCAGCTTAGCCAAACGGTGGCCAGTAATGGGCAAACTGATTTCTTTGCGGCCGTTCTCGACAAACTTGCTGTTGATGTGGAACCGACTCCAGTAGTGGACTTGGCCTTATCTTTACACCCCAATCCAGTCGATCAGCAATTACACTATAATTTGGAGGGCCAAGTGATGGAGCAAATCGACATTTACCGTGCTGATGGAACATTGGTTTTCAGTGAGAATGGTATAGAACGGTCGAGTAGTGAGATCGATGTTTCTCTATTCGCTCAGGGACTTTACTACTTCAAGGCTACCCATCAAAACAATGTTTTGGTAAAGTCTTTTCTAATTCAAAGATGACTTGTTGAGGTGGTTGGAACTTTACCAAACGGGCGAAAACCATTTTTAACAAGTAAATCTTACCGGAGGATGTATGGTTCATCCTTCCTTTTTTGCTTTTATTAAAACAAATATTACACTTAATGTAGGAAATGAGTTGATTTTTAATTAAGTTAGAGGCAATTGATTGATAAACCAGTTAAATTTCTTAAATTACAATTTTGCTGAATAAGTAGTTGGATAACTTAAGTTAAAAACGTGTAGCATTTTGATGGAATC
>JBCCSR010000699.1:0-3905 GCA_039199865.1 Bacteroidota bacterium | reverse complement strand
GCCGGACTTAAAATCCTGTGGGCTTCGGCCCGTGCGGGTTCAAGTCCCGCTCCGGGTACCAAAAAGCCCTTGTAGTCAATCGATTTACAAGGGCTTTTGTTTTTATGGGTAACAGGATGATGGCGATTAATTAAAGCAAATAATAATTGACCTCCCTATAGACTAACTGGTCTTTTAATAAGTTCATCATGTTCTAAGGCAAACGAACTCCACAAATCGCTGTGGATTTGATGCAAATAAAAGGCATAAGGTTGTCTAATGATCAGATTAGATTCTTAGAATTTTTTCTTCTAAACTAAATAGACCTGAACTGTTTTCAACTCTTACCCGAAAACGGTTGTATATAATTTCATCGTCATCGTTGGCCTTAGGCAAAATATTACTCCCTAAATCAGTGGCACTCAAATCAACACTGATAGTTGCATTATTGGATTTGATAATGTAAACCGTGTTCCAGTGGCCCCGATCATTCATCTTCTCCAGATAGTAAGTCCCATTGTAAACAGTCGTATCCCACTCAATGATCACATTGGCCACCGTTGACGGATTGCCACTAGGCAAATCGGAGGTAAAACGAAGTTGAGGAGCCGGAGGATTTTCGGTATCAATAATTGCGGTCATCAAAAGTTTGGAAGGTAAAGAAGGCGCCCATTCGACATCGCCTTGGGCATTTTTCACTTCCCTTAAACCAATAATGCGATAAAACAAAGGATCGCCGTAAGGTACTAGTCCATCTTCAAAATCATCTCTGACTTTATAATTGGCCGTTATATCCATACCTTCCTCGACGAGATCTATGGTTTTGACTTTATCCATGGTCCGAACGGTCAAAGCATCATTGGCCAGGGCAGTCCGATAGATCTCCAGTTTACGAATTTTTTGCTCCGTAGCATAGCCGTTGATTTCAAATTCAATCGATGGATGATCCGTTCCCGGTCCTTTGGGAACAGTATACATCTTTTTCACACCCGGCGCATCTCCTGGTTTGGTATTGATCAAAAATATCGGCCCGGAGATGGGACTGGGATCACTCATTTTCCCCCGGTTACCAATTTCCCGCCCCATATAGAAATAGAACATGTTAGAAGAACCGTCCAAAGTGAAATCAGTAAATTGAATTTTATTACCGCCCAGCTTTTTCGCCATAGGCGCTTGATCAAATTCCGGATCGGTTGGATCGAGTAAATCACCATATTGATCGCGAATCGTCTGTGGTTTGGGAATGGGCTGATAAGTTCCTCCTTGAATGTACTGATGCAACAAAGGCAACTCCGTCAATGGAGTGAAAATTTCATAAATCGCCTCTTTGACCTCTGCCAAAACCGCTCCGGGTTCTTGCGCTCCGCTAAAGGTGCCTGCTTTATCTGGCCGGGGAAACCTAAAATTCCCCGCTTCTCTCGGGAAACGCCGGAAAGCGCCATTTGGATTAGAGCCCGTCGGATCATAATAGGGTTTCGACGGATCATTGTAAACATAATCGAAGCTAACCAGGTTTTTCCAACGATCTGAGCGATAAGGATCCTCATCTCCCAATGCTGCCAAAGATGCTCGAATACTGGCGATAGTATCATCATTATACAAAGCTCGAAGGATGGAATCCTCGGTAGCTCGATAAAAAGCAGCAGCAAAAGGTTCGTGGGTAAACTGGACGGTAAAGGTGTAAGTAGATTTGTAGTAAAAATCTGGCCTTGTCGCATACGCTCCTCCCCCTGGTGCTTCGGGTGGAAAGGGTTCGATGAATTCCATGGCAATCAATGGCGCGGGAATCCCTACATTTGAACTGTAGCCTTCCAGGCTATCGCAAGATACAGCACCCATCCAAGTTTTCTTATGACCATCTCCGGCTGCGGGTAAAATATGCGCCTCGTCTAAATCATGCGCAGCATCTGCCAATAGATAAACTCGATAACCAGGATAGTAGTTGACATCAATACCGTTACCCGTAGGGATTCGATCGGTAAGACTGTAAGTATTGTCCACTGCAAAAATCCTTAAAGGTAGACCGGTGCCCAACTCTTCAATTTTGAATACCTCCAAAACCTTTTTGGGGCCTCCCGGATCGCCATTTCGAGCAATTCGAACCACGCCTTTATACCAGTTGACAGCATCGGGATCGCCCGCCTGAGTATGGTTGGCCAATTGGTAAGTTTGGAATTGAATTTCGTAAACACCAATAATATTTCCAGTCCCTACTTCGGGTACATCAACAATGTTGGCAGTTTCCCAAATGCCTCGCAAATCCTGGGAAATGGCTTCGCCATCTTCGGTATAGTTTTCGGTAACGGTCGTCCAAGAAGGATCGCCCAATTGAATCACTTTCGCCAGTGGATTGTTGGGGCCCCAGGAGGCTGGATCGGCCATGTTTTCAACTGCTAAAAACGTTTTTTCATCTTCGGGTTCAATCAAAACTTCAGAAGTCATGAATTGACCACCACCGCCAGGAGACACGGCGGTTTGTTCTACAATTTTTCGTACCGTAAAAATGGGCCCTTCACCGGAAATGGCTGAAGCATTGACATCCTCAATAATAAATCGTTTTCCATCGCTAGTAAAAATCCCCCCGACAAATTGCGCCATGAGCGCTGCGGCTAAAGTAGGGATCACTGCAATTCCCGTGGAAGGATCGGTAAAAGAGGTACTTCTGACTATTGACAATTTTGGATTCGAACCATGATTGACCACTGATTTAATTTCTCCCATCACACTGTGTGGTGCATTCTCTCGAAAATACAATTTGACCTGATTTCCAAATTGATAATTCAAATCATGAGTATGGAAATAATCAAAAGTGACTCGAATATACGTTTTGTCCGGACCAGGAACCACTGAGTTATCTGCCAGGTCGGTTTGTTCCTGAGCAGTTGTCAACAACAACGGACTTTCGTCCTGAATCAATTGTACCTGGAAGTTAGAAGGAGGAATTAAAGTATTGGCTTTTTTGATAAGGGTTTCGTCGGTCTGACGAATATTGCCCAAGGCCGATGGACGCGAAAACCAGTTGATACCATACATAGCGTATTCGTGAAAACCAGCTTCTCGTTCTTCATGGACTAAAACGGATTTGTCTTCATCTCCCGAATTGGGAATCGGGTTGGTTTCGTTAATGTTGTTGGTATCTTTATAATCACTGTCGTGAGCGATTTCCGGTTGACGCCATTGCGCTTCCCCAACTTTGCGATATTCAACTCCCCAAAAGACTGGATTGGTTTTATCAATCGCACAAAACAAGTCCGATGGATTAAAGAAAGGAGTCAAAACTGGGTCAGCATCCTCCTGTTCCGTAAAGAGACTGATAAATCGAATTTGGCCATCCGGAGTATAACCATCGTCATCTGTCAGAGGAGAAGGGTTAGACAAACCATTGTCGATAAACAAGCCATACTCCAATTTTTTGAGTACGGGCTCATCGGGCAAACGATAATCCCTTCGAGTAGTGGGCACCGACATATAAATATGGGTCGTCGGAATGGGAATAGTGTCTAAATCCAGTAAACCTTCTGTTGTGTAATAGGCCAAATGAATGTAAGGATCATCGTAACCCTCCACAGGCTGATCAATGGTGCCTTGCCCTAAAATCCTGGCGACGTGGAAATCCAAGGCAACCAATTTGAGCATATCCAGATAACTCACTTCCACCGAACCATCGACAGGATCGGTACCGGGAAGGGTATCCATCGCCATGGGATCTGTATTACTGAGATTGATATATTGGGAAACGCCAAATTTCAAACCATTGGCTTTACTCCAACGATCCTCATAATTGGGAATGTTGACCCTAGCACCATCATTAAATTTTGGCCATCTGTCGTGGACATTATAAATGGCCTTATCCAGCCAACGATTGATGACATTAAAATCATCTGTATCCAGCGCAAAGTGATCATCAATCGTGGCCCACTTCGCAT